>JACDBU010000200.1 GCA_013694745.1 Chitinophagaceae bacterium | reverse complement strand
GCCATATTTTTTTGAAGTGATTGAAGATATTCAGCAAAACTCCAGGTGATTTTATAACCGTTTGTTGTAAGCTCAATGCCACTGATCAAATCAGGTGTTGTGGTAAACTGAAGTGTTGATTTTGTTCCAAGCGTTTCATTCACGGCATCAGTCATAGCTGCCTGTTGCGGTGCAGGCAAATCAAATGCGCTTCTCACTAATATGGTATTTGCATTGGATTTGAAAGCTGTTATGAACTTCTGCTTTTCATCATCATTCAATGCATGCAGGCGTTTAATAAAAGTGTTGACTGATTGTTCTTCGAGGCTTGATGAAGCCATTTCTTTCAACGCTTTTTTTGTGATGGCAAAAACCTGTTGTTGTGTTTTAGCTGCACTTGCTAATTCAGCGCTTTCCTGTTTTTCTTTTGCCGCTTTTTCAAGCTTGTCACGTAAAGCATTGGCTTCATTTTTTGCATCTTCCAAAAGCTTGTCACGTTGCGCATTAGTGTCGGAAACGGCTTTGTCCATCAATGCTTTTTTCTGCGCATCAAAGTCATCATTTCTTTTTTTGAAGTCTGCCTGCTCTTTAGCAGCCACTACTTTTTTATCATCAGCATCCTTTATTTGCGCAGCAATTTTTTTCTCTCTTTCATCAATTGCTTTGAGGATGGGTTTATATAAAAAGCGTTTGAGCAACCACACCAAAATGAGGAAATTTATTACCTGTGCTATTACAGTGAACCAGTTTATTTTCATCTGATAATTTTTATTTTGTTTTTGCCAGATGGAATTCGCAAAGACATTTGTTGTTGATATAAAATTTTGTCTTTACTCATTTCATTACTTATGAGTTGCGATAATGTGATTCCAAAACGGATTGGCAAAGATGAGTATCATCGAAACCACGAAACAGTAAATTCCCAGTGACTCAATCATAGCCAGGCCCACAAACAAAGTTCTTGTAATCGTTGGCGCAGCATCGGGTTGTTGCGCGATGGAACTTAATGCTGATGCTACTGATTTGCCTTCACCCAATGCGGGTATCATGCAACCGATGCCTGTTGTAAGCCCTGCAGTTACAATTGATATTACTGCAATCATTGTTATACTATCCATTATATTTTTATTTAGTTGTTACTGATTTTGGTTTACTTATTTTTTTTGAATCATGGACAGCGGCGGTTATATATACTGTTGCCAAAATGCCGAAAATATACGCCTGCACTGTTCCTGTAAGCAAGCCAAGCGCATTCATAATGACCGGAAAAATGAAAGGCGATACGCTTAATAAAATAGCTACTATCAGTCCGCCGCTCATAATGTTACCAAACAACCTTACTGCCAATGCGAGTGTGCGTGAAATTTCGCTGATCAGATTAAAAGGCAGCATAATAAATGTTGGCTGCAGGTATGATTTTAAATAACCTTTCAAACCGCTTTTGCTGACACCAAAAAACGGTACCGCCATAAATACACAAAGTGCAAGTGCAGTTGTTGTAGAAAGTGATGCAGTCGGCGGTGTATAGCCTGGAAATATGATACAAAGATTAGCTATGCCGATAAACAAAAACAACGTGCCGATGAAGCCAATATATTTTTCAGGGTTGCTTAAACCAACTTCTTTAATTTGGTCGTTGATGCCTGTGACAATCATCTCCAAAATACATTGCCAGCGTGAAATATGAATATCCGTTTTGAGTTTTCGTGTTAGTAATCTTGCCCCTATTATCAGCACCAGCATTAAGGCCCAGGTAGTAACAAGGGTAAGATTGATGGTAATGAAACCATGTTGCCAGAAGATGGTTTGATCGGGACTAAGCTTCATGTATATGCTCTTTTTTCAATTGCAATTGTTTTGCATCAATTGCTTTGGTGAAATGAATTACGATAAACCTTGCTGCTATAAAACCAATTAAACAAATAACAAGTCGTTGCCAGTTTCCTGCGCCAATAAAATAAAATCCAAGCAATACAATCCCAACACGAACAATGAAACTGCCCAATACCCAAAGTGCCGGTATTTTAGCAGTAACTATTTTTTTTACGGTAAACCAAAGGCCGCCAAAAAATATAATTCCCAACGCAATTCCTGCAACAAAAGCGAGTATCATTAATAAGGTTTCATTCATCGTTTTCTTCTTTATCGTTATGCATTTCTTTATCTTGTTTTGCTACCCAATACCAGGCTATAATGCTGCCGGTACATAATCCTGCAATCAAACATGTCAGCGTCCAGGAAAAGGTTTGCGGATATTTTTTATCCAGCCAAAACCCAAGAACAGCACCTAATAATGTGGGCACCGCGACCGACCAACCTATCATTCCCATCATTCCTAAACCCATCCAAACGCCTTTGTTTTTATTACGCAACGCCTTTAGCTTTTGTTTTTCTTTTTCAGCAATTTGCCGGCTAAAAAAATCATCGTTTGTTTTGTTGGCAGGTTCCATAATTACTGGTTACGAAATTTATCAAAGCTGTAAATGAAACCACTTTCCAGCTTTAGCGTTACAGCACGCATACTGCTTTCTGCTTCATCCTGTTTTTTAAACTCATTCTTCACGAGGTCGCCTAATTTGCCCAGGTCAACACCGCCAATAGCATTGCGAACGGATACCAAAACTTCTGTACCCGCCTTCACCATCACACCTGAATCAACAGCTAAATATTTTGCACTACCATTTATTTCATACATAAAAATTCCCGGAACCAAAGCCGCCACACAATCCAGCCTTTGCGGCAATAAGCCATAAGAACCTTTGCTTGTTTCTATCACAATGTTGGTTACATCGTTTATGTCGGCAAACACTTTGAACGGAAGTAATATTTTAAGATGCATTGATTGTATGTTTGCCCCCAGCCCCTGAAGGGGAGTTAAGAAAATTTAAACTATTGTTGATGCCTGATCCTTTTGTACAAGTGTGGGACGCAACGATGCTTCATGCATGTTCTGTCGCCAGGTTCATAAAAATTATTTTTCTTTCTTCTCCACATCTTTTTTCTTTATTTCATCGATTGATCCAATCATATAAAAAGCGCTCTCCGGATAATCTTTAAACTCATCGGCGAGAATGCGTTCGCATCCAACTAATGCATCTTCCAAACTCACCTGCTTTCCTTTAATGCCGCTGAATTGTTCGGTGGCAAAAAATGGTTGTGTAAGAAACCTTTCAATGCGTCTGGCACGGTTCACCACGTTGCGATCCTGCACCGATAACTGTTCCATGCCGAGCATGGAAATGATGTCTTTTAATTCTTCATACTGCGCCAGCGTTTGCCGCAGTTTCTGTGCAAGATTATAATGCCTTTCGCCTATAATTCCCGGCGTTGCCATTTTAGAATTCGACTGCAACAAATCAATGGAAGGATACAAACCTTCACTTGCTTTTTTTCTTGATAAAGCAATTGATGCAGACAGATGTGAGAACGTGTGCACAGCAGCGGGATCCGTCAAATCATCGGCTGGAACATAAACCGCTTGTATAGAAGTTATGGCACCGTTATTTGTATAAGCGATACGTTCTTCCAATTCCGAAAGTTCCGTTCCCATCGTTGGTTGGTAACCAAGCCGTGAAGGCATTTGCCCCATCAATCCGGACACTTCCATGCCGGCTTGTATAAAACGAAAAATATTATCGATCAATAACAACACATCCCGGTGTTCATCATCACGAAAATATTCAGCCATCGTCAGCGCCGCATGGCCCACACGAAAACGAGCACCCGGCGGTTCGTTCATTTGGCCAAAAATCATTACCATATCTTTTAGCAGATTCGCATCTTTCATGGCGTTGTACAATTCATTGCCTTCACGGCAACGTTCGCCAATACCGCAAAACATGCTCACGCCCTGGTTATGACCAACCATGTTATGGATCATCTCGGTAAGTAATACGGTTTTGCCAACACCAGCGCCTCCAAATAAACCCGCTTTGCCACCACGTTCCAATGGTATCAAAACATCAATTGCTTTAATACCCGTTACAAATACTTCAGATTTGGTAGAGCGGCTTGCCAATGATGGCGGCGACTGGTGAACATTGCGTTGTTGCATTTTTGGCAAGGGTTCAAGATGGTCAATGGTGTTGCCAAACACATCAAACATTCTCCCCAAAATTTGTTTACCAACAGGAACGCTTAGTCCTGTTCTGTTTGTTTCTACATCCATACCTCTTGCCAAACCTTGCGTAGGGTTTAATGCAATGCCACGCACACTGTGATCATCCAGTTGCGCTAATACTTCAATGGATATTTCTTTATTTTTTCCTGAATGCAGTAAAGTATAAACAGGTGGTAAATTATTTTCAAAATGTACATCTACAACACTGCCACGAACAGAAATAATTTTTCCATATTGTAAGTTTTCACCAGGTTTTTTGTCCGTTTCATTCATGTATTATGGTTCAATGATCACTTCAGCGCTTTCTCATTTCCGGCATTGCCGAACTTGATAATGGATGACCGGATTATTTTAAATGATCAATCATAAGAAATAATAGTTCCTGTATTTGCCAGGCCGCTGTTACCTCTTACATCTCTTGAAGAAGTAGCATTTACTGCATCAACGACACTGCTGCTCTTGGAGGCGGCAAGTAATGCAGATGATTTTTTTGGTGACTTTTTTACTGCAACTTTTTTATCAACCGGGGTTACGCCGGGTTCGATTTTATTCAGATTGTCCTTTTGTAATACTTTTTTGTTTGCCATGATTTTAATTTTTAATTATTATTGAATGATTGTATTATATAGATTCTTAATAAAGTTTTTTGGCGATGATCTCCGGGGTGGCAGGATCAACCAATCCATATTTTTCTGATAATAATTTTTCATTTTGATGATGATATTTTATCCTGCCCAATAAGTGCGTGATTAGCGCAATACGTGTAGCCTTTTTATTATCTGCATTTACAACAAACCAGGGAGCATGTTTAAAATTTGTTTTTAAGAGCATTTCATCCCGTGCATCTGAATAATCTTTCCAGTGCTTTTGTGCTACTTCGTCTAAAGGGCTTATTTTCCATTGCTTTAGCGGATCTTTTTTGCGGTCATCTAATCTTTTTTGCTGTTCATTTTTACTGATGTCCAAATAATATTTCAGGATAATAAATCCGCCTTCAACCAGGCCATTCTCAAATGATTCTACTTCTGAAAAAAATGATTTGTATTCTTTATTGGTGCAAAAGCCCATTACCTTTTCAACGCCAAGCCGGTTGTACCAGCTTCTATTGAAAAGCACAAACTCGCCAGATACAGGGAGGTGAGCAGTATAACGCTGAAAATACCATTCGCGTTCCTGGAAATCGGTTGGTTTACCCAACGCCACTACTTTTGTTTCGCGTGGACTCAGGTGTTTGATTATTCTTTTTATGGTTCCGTCTTTACCGGCTGCATCTCTTCCCTCCAGTATTACAAGCAGTTTTAAATCTGAAGCAATTACTTCCTTTTGCAACTTCACCAACTCTATAAAAAGTTCATGCAATATTTCTTTCTTTCTTTTCTTCTTTTTTGCATCGGTGC
>JACDBU010000186.1 GCA_013694745.1 Chitinophagaceae bacterium | reverse complement strand
TGATTGAGGCGCGTAAGGCAAAAGGTATTGCGCAGCCAAACGATATGGTAATAAAAACCATCGTTACCACAGACATGATTCACAACATAGCAAAGGAAAATAATGTTGCCTGCTATGATGTGCTTACCGGTTTTAAATGGATCGCAGAACTGATAAAAGAAAAACAGGGTAAAGAAAATTATATCATTGGGGGAGAAGAAAGTTTTGGAATGATGATAGGTGACAAGGTTAGGGATAAAGATGCTGAAAGTGCTACGGCCATCATCTGTGAAATGGCTGCATACGAAAAAAATAAAAAAAGAAATTTATTTGATAAGCTTTTAGACCTGTATGTGCAGTATGGTTTTTATAAAGAAGACCTGCTATCGATCACTAAAAAAGGAATGAATGGAAGCAAGGAAATTGCCGACATGATGCAGGCTTACAGAAACGATACGCCGAAGAAAATAAACAATTCCGATGTTATTCAAGTACTTGATTATCAAAATCAAACATCGGTTAATTTACAATCCGGTAAAAGTGAGGTTATAACCCTTCCAAAAAGCAATGTGCTGCAATTTATACTTTCAGATGGCACCAAGATCTCTGCTCGTCCGAGTGGAACAGAACCCAAAATAAAATTTTATTTCAGCGTAAATACAAAGCTGGATAATGCATCTGATTTTGATGAAAAAGAAAAAGAACTTGATAATAAAATAGCTGCAATTATTACTGACATGAAGCTGAATGCCTGAAAATTAATTCCACCATATTACCACGAAGCCATTGGCTCCTGGCCTAGGCTGGATCTAGTCATGCTAATTCAGGTGGTGGTTTTATTATAATATTCAATGTAACTGTTCTATGAATAAACGGCGGCTTTAGCCCCCGGTAATAATCTTCAAATGAAATCAATCCCCAGCCTAAAGGCAGGGTCTATTCATGGGCCATCCAACAGCGCACACTTTACAGCCACCTTTTCTGTTGAAGTACAAACAAATGTGGTTTCTTAAGAAAAATCGGAAAATTACATACGACATTAACATGGAATAGTTTCCTGTTGCTAGTCTTTGATTCATGATAATTCATGCTTATTTTACTGCTTTAAAACAGTGCTCATGAAAAAAATTCTGTTTATAATATTTATTCCAATCACTATTTCCGCTCAGAAAAATTATCCTCTACAACTGGACAAATACGTGGAGGCACAACATACCGTAAAAGGTTTTAGTGGTACGGTGCTGGTGATGAAGCAAAATAAAGTGATGTTGAAAAAAGCATATGGCCTGGCCGACAGGGAATGGAATATTGCAAATACTACAGATACAAAATACCGGATAGGTTCCATTACAAAACAATTTACGGCTGCAAGTATTCTGCAACTCGTTGAGCAGGGCAAATTAAATTTAGATGACAGGCTAAATAAATTTATTCCGGATTTTCCCAAAGGGGATAGCGTAACCATTCATATGCTTTTGAACCATACTTCCGGAATCGCCAGTTTTACGGATATGAAAGATTTTGGAAATGTAGACAAGCTCACGTGGAGTAAAGATTCCATGATAACTTTTTTTAAAAACAGGCCTTACAATTTTTCTCCCGGAACAAAATTTCAATATAATAATTCAGGCTATTTTTTACTTGGTTATATTCTTGAAAAAGTGAGTGGGCAATCATACAATGATTATTTGCATGAAAACATTTTTAATAAGTTGGGTATGACAAATACGGGTATAGACATACTGGATAGCGTATTGCCTTTGAGGGCGAGGGGATATTCAAAGATCAATAACAAATATGTAAATGCTGAATTCATTTCGTTGGCATGGCCATTTAGCGCCGGTGTTTTATATTCAACTGCTGATGATCTGTATAAATGGGACAGGGCATTGTATGGCACTACCATTTTATCTGCTCCATCTAAACAAAAAATGTTCACCCCTGGCAAAAACAATTATGGATATGGAATAGTAATAGATTCCCTGGAAAAGCATTTTCGTACCTGGCACAATGGTGGCATCCCTGGCTTTGTATCCAATATCAGCCGCTACATAAATGATGATGTATGTATAATTGTTTTATCAAATGACGATTTCAATGCAGATGGCGTAGCAGACGGACTTGCAGGTATTCTTTTTGATGCACCTGTTGAATATCCTTATCTACACAAAGAAATAAAAATTGATCCGTCACTGCTCGACAACTTTGTAGGAAAATACAAGGCATTCCTTACGCTTGAAGTTATTAAGAAAGATGGAAAATTGTACCGTCATCGTGATGGTACGCCGGACATTGAATTGAAACCTGAATCTGAAACCAAATTCTTTTACGCAGATGACAGCGACAGGCAACTTGAATTTGAAGTTGATAAGGCGGGAAAGGTTACAAAAATATGGTTTGAGAACAATGAGCAACGCGGTGAAATGCAACGTATTCAATAATTGCCTTGCGAGAAATTATAAATTGATCATATGGACGTTCATCATCATAGCCAGGTTCCAAAAAAAAGGTTTCATTATTTCTGGGAATTTTTCATGCTGTTCCTGGCAGTTACACTGGGATTTTTTGTGGAGAATCAGCGGGAACAATATGTTGAAAAAAAAAGGGAGATACAGTATATCCGCTCATTTACTCAGGATCTCAAAAAAGATATTTACCAGCTCGACAGCCTGATACAGAAACGCAACATGCGGGAATTACAGATCGATTCTATTCATTTTATACTTACTTCAGCCAACCCGGATCTGTATGGCAGCCAGTTGTATTTTTATGTACGGTATCTTCCCCGTCCTTACTTATTTATCAACAACGATGCTACACTTGTGCAACTTAAAAATTCCGGGAATCTGAGGCTGATAACAAAGCTGGAGGCAGCAGATACGATAATGGCTTACGAAAGGCAGCTGCGTTTTATTGAAACAATCACCTCGCGGGAAGAATGAATGTATATGATATTGAATTCACCCGTCCGGCAAATAATCCTGCCTTGATGTCACACGATAAAATTGCGATCCGTAATTTTCTTAGTGATGTTCATTATTTAAAAACGGTTAACATTGGCCAGATCGGGTGGTTTAAAAAGCAGCGGGAAAGAGCGCAAACAACTATGGACTACCTGCAAAAAGAGTACGGTATAAATTAAAAAGAGTAGAGAACAAAAAAATAATCCTCAAAAACCGGGTACCAACTTTAAAAAACAATAATCAGAAAACGCATAGTTTTCAAATAAAACCAATACAATTTATGAAGGAAAAATTCTTGCGTTTTTTGATTTATATAATCGTGGGCTTTCTTTGCGCTTTTTTGTACAGTTATTTTAAAATAAATAAGTGAACTAAAAAAATGAAAACCGAACAACAAGAAATCATAACAATAATCTATAATTATGGAAGTGAGTAACCATCCTCACCCTGTAACGCACAAAAAAAAGTAGACAGTCTATTTTCTTGATTTCATCCTGCCTACTACATCTTTATAATCTCTTCAATGCAATACAACAACAGAATTGTAATTTTAATTTCTTAAAACTTATTCATGAAATATTTTAGCATTGCTTTTTTATTGATCTTTTCAATCTCCGGTTTTTCGCAAAACCAAATGACACCAGAATTTCTCTGGAAATTAGGCAGGGTATCCGGACTTGGCCTTTCAAAAGATGGCAGGCATGTGGTTTATAGTGTAAGCACCCCTGATGTGGTAGAAAATAAAAGCAAGCATGAAACATTTGTTGTTTCAATAAATGGTGGGGCATCTGTACAAACATTCAGCCAGGACAGTGTTTTACGTGATAAGAATATTTCTCCTGATGGAAAATATATCGTTTATAATAAAGAAGTAAAGCTGTTGAATGTAACCGGTAATGATCTTTATCCGGAGCTTACAAAATCAAATGTATATATTATTGATAACCTCAATTACCGCCATTGGGATAAATGGAACGACGGAAAATTTGATCATGTTTTTATTGCACCGCTGGTAAATGGCAAACCGGGCCAGGAAAAAGATATCATGACAGGCGAGCCCTTTTATGCTCCGCAAAAACCTTATGGCGGAGATGAAGATTATACCTGGAGCCCAGACAGCAAATATGTTGTGTATGTATGCAAGAAAAAATATGGGAAAGATTATGCGCTAAGTACCAATACAGATCTTTATCTGTACAGTATTGAAACGGGCACAACAAAAAATCTTACACAAGGCATGATGGGGTATGATATTAACCCGGCATACAATAAACAGGGAAATCTTGCCTGGCTGAGTATGAAACGGGATGGGTTTGAGGCTGACAAACAGGATCTCATCATAATGCGGAATGGAACAAGGTTTAATTTAACAGCTAATCGTGACGACCTGCATGTAGATGGGTTTTCATGGAGCAATGATGGCAACCATATTTATTTTTGGGCAGCTGTAAAAGCAACCGAACAGTTGTTTGAAACAGATGTTGAGGAAGCCCCGCACATCCGCCAGATAACGAATGGGGAATTCCAGGTTTCAGATATTATTGGTGAATCAAATAATACTTTGATCGCTTCCAGAGTTGATATGAATCATGCAGCAGAATTGTATGCCATTGATATTGCTAATGGCAGTATGAAACAACTTACTCATGTTAACGACAATTTGTACAATACCATTGGAATGTGTAAGGCAGAAAGGCGCTTCATCAAAACAACCGATGGTTTGTTAATGCCAACATGGGTTGTATATCCGCCGGGTTTTGATGCTGGAGAAAACCGTGATAAAAAATATCCGACATTATTATTTTGCCTGGGAGGGCCGCAGGGTACAACCCCACTCTATTCTTTCCGCTGGAATTTTCAACTCATGGCTTCGCAGGGATATATTGTTGTAGCGCCCGACAGGCGTGGTGTTTTTGGCAACGGAACAAAATGGAGCCAGGAAATAAGCAAAGACTGGGGAGGCCAGGCCATCAAAGATTATCTTTCGGCTATTGATGCAATTTCAAAAGAGAAATATGTTGATAAAAACCGGCTAGGATGTGTAGGCGCCAGTTATGGTGGTTATTCGGTTTATATGCTGGAGGCATTGCACAACGGACGTTTTAAAACTTTCATAGCACACGATGGCTTGTTCGATCTTAAAAGCTGGAGCGGCACAACTGAAGAACTTTGGTTTGCCAACTGGGACATAGGCGGTAATTACTGGGATACAAAAAATAAAGTTGCGCAAAAAAGTTTTGACAAATTTTCTCCCAGCAATTTTATTGATAAATGGAATACGCCGATCATGATAGTACAGGGGGGTATAGATTACAGGGTGCCGGTAGAGCAGGGTTTACAGGCATTCCAGGCTGCCCAGTTAAAAGGAATAAAAAGTAAATTATTGTATTTGCCAACAGAAAATCACTGGGTATTATCTGCCCAAAATGCAATGGTGTGGCAACATGAATTTTTTAAATGGCTTGATGAAACGTTGAAGTAAATTTTGGAAAGTTCAAAAATATTTGAGATAAACTTTTTGGAAAGATTTCAACTTTCCAGGAGTTGTAATGTATTTATAACTTTAAAAAAATTGCCATGTCAAAAACGATCGTTCAAAAAATTGTTTTTAAAAACACTTCTACAAAAGATCTCTACAGCCTGTACATGAATTCAAAAAAACATTCCATTGCCACAGGCGCACCCGCTAAAATATCTCCTAATGAGGGGGGCAACTATTATGCGCACGATGGTTACATCACCGGTAAAAACCTACAGTTGTTAAAAGATAAATTAATTGTGCAATCCTGGAGAGCCAGTGAATGGAAAGAAAATGATGTGGATTCTACATTAATCATTCACCTGGAAACAAAGGGTAATGATGTGATACTGCATGCCATTCATGCAAACCTGCCGGATAAAAGTGCCGCTGGAATTGATAAAGGATGGCATGATCATTACTGGGAGCCGTGGAAAAAATACCTGGCGGGTAAACCGATTGCAAAATCTAAAGAGATGTAACAGATCTTTGTACCCATCATTGCAAAAAAAATTTATACATTTAAATAAGAAAAAAAATTATGGCAATTTATCATTCATTACTCGCTGAGTTGGAAATGGAATCTGAAGCAACAAAAAAAATTTTACAAAGTGTGCCGGATGAACAATGGAACTGGAAACCGCATGATAAATCTTACAGCATAGGCGCGCTGGCAACCCATATTGCCGATATATATGGCTGGAGTGATATCATGATCCATAAAGACCAACTTGATTTTGCGAATACAGATTATGTTGCACCTGAGGTTGCCAATTCATCAGATCTAATGAGAACTTTTAATGAAAATCTTGCCCATGCAAAAGTTGCCCTGCAAAATGCAAAGGATGAACAATTCAGCGAAAATTGGAAGATGCGGAATGGCGAACAAATATATTTTGAGCTCCCTAAAAATGTTGTATTTCGTACATGGGTGTTAAATCATATTGTACACCATCGTGCACAATTGGGTGTTTATTTAAGACTGCTGGAAATACCGGTGCCTTCTACATATGGCCCCAGCGCCGACTTACAAGCTATGTAAAAATTAAACCCCGAATTGATTGAGATGATGATCAAGATGCTTTACCTCTAATTGGTCCCATTCATCATCTGTTAACTTGCCAAAAAAAGGATGAGGTAGCTGGGTTAATCCAGATGGACCATTACTTTGAAACCGCTGCACCAGTGAAATTAATTTTTGTTTTTCCATTTCAAAATCGGGCTGATCTTTTACGATAAATTCTTTAGCAGTAGGCAGCCCTTTTGTAAAGCCATCGCCGGCTATTAATTTTTTCTTGGCCATCTTTCCAAATAAAACCCCTATCAGGCTTTGCTTTAGCTTCATATCACCAAATGCAACAAGCAATGGCGCCTGTGAATGTTTTATCATTTGGGCAACAGTCATTTTCCCCCAGAGGGGTTTGGTTGCGGCCTCCAGCCTGTTAATCCGGGAAACTATTTCATTACTGGTATTTATATCAAATAAGTTTTTCATTTTTATTATTTATTTGAAAGTAATTTATTTTTTTGCCCAATATATTCTTCCTGTGTTATGGCGCCTTTTTGATAGAGGCTGAATAATTTTTCAATCTCCCCGGCAACGCTCATAGTTGATCCGGCGGGCATGCTTGCTTTTATTGCATTGGCCAATTGGTTGGCCTGGTTGGCGATCTGTACATGCTTATAATCTTCCTGTGCCTGCGTAATAGTGTTTTTTAAAAGCCTGGGATGATGGATAAGGCGATATGTGGTATCTCCCATTTCAGCTGCTGTCTGTATTTCTACATCACCATACCCAAACATACGCCCCCAGGGGCTTTGATCATATTCAACATTATTTATTTTCTCCAGCGGGCTTTCTTTTGAATAGCGCGAAATAAATCCGGATTCATCAATTATGCGCATATTGGTTACCGCCCACAAATTATTTTTCCAGCCAAGAAAGAGATTCAGGGGGTACAATGCAGAAACAAATGTGATTACAAATGCAATGGTTGATGGTAAAAAAACAAACATCATTACCACTACCAGCAGCCATGCAATAAAAGGTAGCAGCAGTTTGATCCAGTGTTGCCTGGTAATTAATAAAATCTTCTCCCCCTTTTTTAATTGTGAGCGTATGAGTGGTTTAACAATATTTTTTTGTTGCTCATCAATGTCAGCAAAAGTTGTTTCGCTCATTAGCCGATATAATTTTATTTACCAACACATTAAAATTTCCTGTTCATTTTTTACCATATACTAACTCTCAAACTATCCGGACGGTACATTTTATCTCCGGGCTTAATACCAAACGCTTCATAAAATTCCGGGATATTTACAACCGGGCCATTCACTCTTTCTTTTGCCGGTGCATGTACATCGGTCATAACCTGGCTTGCCAAACGCTCTTTCCGCTCTTCATACATCCATCCCAATGCATATCCCAAAAAATATCTTTGCAACTGGGTAAGTCCGCCAATTTTTTCATTCTTTTTAAATGCCTCTGTTTTTTTAAATGCATCCAACCCCAATAACATCCCGCCCAGGTCTGCGATATTTTCACCTTGTGTTGCATTTCCATTAATGTGAAAAGTATCTACAGGATTGAATTCTCCAAACTGGTTTATAATTCCTTTAGCGCGATTGCTAAACTCAGTAGAATCTTTTATACTCCACCAATTGGTTAAATTACCCTCGGGATCATATTGACGTCCCTGGTCATCAAAACCATGTGTGATCTCATGCCCAATAGTTGATGCCGCAGCATAACCATAAACAAGTGCATCATCGAGATCTGCATCTTTATAGCCGGGCACTGCAAAAATACCTGCGGGTAAAACGATCTCATTATTGCTGGGATTATAATATGCATTATAGGTTTGTGGTGTCATGTCCCATTCTGTTCTGTCAACAGGTTTTCCCAGTTTATTAAAATTATAATTGTGCCACCATACCCTTGAGCGCTGTATGTTTAAAACATAGGGCCCTTTATCGATCTTCAATGCGCTGAAATCTTTCCACTTATCAGGATAGCCTACTTTTTGTGTGATCTTCGCTAATTTGGCAAGAGCTTTTTGTTTCGTACTGTCACTCATCCAGGATAATTTATTTATCCTGTCCTTGTATGCATCACGGATGGCTTCAACCATATCAATGTATCTCTTTTTAGCAGTTTCATTAAAATATTCTTTTACAAAAAGCTGGCCCAGTGCTTCGCCCATTGCACCTTCCTCGGCATCTAATACTCGTTTCCAGCGGGCTCTTGGTTCCTTAGCACCACTAAGTGTTTGCGAATAAATGAAAATATTATTAAAACTTACTGAATCCAGGTAGCCGCTGAAACTGGATATAAGATGAAACTGTAAATAATTTTTCCAGTCAGCAATATTGGTAGATACGATCTCATGATTGAGAGCGGTATAAAATTCTGGTTGCCCTACTATCACTGAATCTAATTTTACTATACCGATATTTTTTGTAAAATCATTCCAGTTAATGTTTGCAGCTAATTTAGAAAGATCTGCAACATTCATTTTATTATAATTTTTGTAAGGATCCCGCAGGTCTTCGAGCTTGCGGCTTGCTGTAGCCAGTTTCGTTTCCAATGCATACACTGCGGTAGCATTTTTTTGCGCAGCTGCATCATCATTACCAAGTTGTTTGAATGTTTTTAAAAGATATTGTTTATAAGCCATCCTGATTTGTTCTGTACGTGCATCCGTTTTAAAATAATAATCACGATTTGGCATACCAAGCCCACCCTGGTCTAATTTATACGCCATCATTTCGCTGTTCTTATCATCTTGTGCCACATAATCGCCAAAAAAGCAATTAACACCTTCCATTTTTAAAGCCGCTGCTTCATTCAGCAGGTCTGTTGTATTTTGAATTGCATTTATTTTATCAAGATCATTCTTTAAAGGAGTTATACCGGCGTTATTCAGGGCAACGGTATCCATTGCGCTTTGCCAAAAATCGCCGATCTTCTGAGAAACAGAACCATCTGCTGCTTTTGCAGTTACCGCATCTTCATTTATTTTTTTCAAACGATTATATATCTCTTCCTGAACAAGGTTTCCTATCCCCCATCCACTTTCTGAAGCTGGAATGGGATTTTGTTTTATCCAGCCACCATTTGCATATTCAAAAAAATCCTCAGCCGCACTAACAGAAGTATCCAGGTGGGCAGCAAGCATATCAGTAACAGGCTTTGTATCATTTTGATTACCAAGCTTGCATGAATGAAAAACAGCTACGGCAAGCATAAAAAGCAATATTTTCTTCATTTTTTAAATTTAAGCTAAATGTAAAGAATGATTTGAAAGGCCGCTCATTTTTTTGATAAATGGAATTGCTTGGTTTATGAGTAATGAAAGAAGTGGCACGCATTGTGAATAACTTAATGATAACTTAACATTGAACGAATATTAAACTGAAATATATTTATGATCCAAAATACATTTTGTATGGAACTTAGTGTTACCGAAAACAATCTTCACCCGGGTTTTGAAGTGTATGAGAAAGGTCAAAAACAAATACAGATCTCAATTGATAGAAAATTACAATCCTTAAGAGTTGCCTGCAAGGACACCCGGAGATTATTTTTTATTGAAGATATTACAAGTGCCAAGGGGAATGTTTTTGTTTTGAAAACAGAATATGATCAATTGCTGGGGTCGATGAAAAGAAATCATACACTTGAAAATTCCGGAACAATTGAAATTGATGATAACAGTTACATTTATAAAATAAATAATGCCCAGACAAAAATTATTTTATATGATGATGATAACGGCAAAGAACTCCTGGTATGCGAAAATGAAATTAATAATGTTATAACCCTTCATTTAAAATACATAGCATTTGCATTGGCATGGTATGTTAACTTAGACGTTCCCAAAACAATTAAAAAAGAATTTTATAAGAGCCTGGTTTAAAAATTCATCATCTTCTTTCAGCAATTTACTATGTGATCTTTCAAGCATTCGTTTTTACCTATGATTATTGGAAAACAAATGTCACGACAATTAGTCTAAATTATTTTCCCAGCTCTGCCATTTTTTTTAATCGATCGTACATTGATTGTTATGTATCTTACTACATCGTGTATGAAGAATTTATTTAAAAATAATTTATGACACCTGAGAGGCATCAGCGTATCACTTCCGTAATCAATAAGCGCCAGCCGGATCTTACCGTAGTGCTGGAAAACGTTTTTGACCCGCATAATATTTCTGCGGTTATGCGTACCTGTGATGCGGTAGGTATCCAGGATGTTTTTATTTTAAACAATAAAATTCCACCGCACCGCAAATGGGGTTACCGCAGCTCTTCCACGGCTGCTGAATGGCTTACCATACACCAGTTCACAGATGTGCAGGAATGCTTTACTGAATTAAGAAAAAGATACCAGAAAATTTATGCTACTCATCTTGAAGGTGGGGCAATAATGCTACATCAGCTTAATTTAACCGAACCGGTTGCGCTCGTATTTGGGAATGAAAGCATAGGTGTAAGTAACGAGATCAGGGCGCTTACAGATGGAAGTTTTATTATCCCACAGGTGGGTATCATTAAATCACTGAATATATCTGTTGCGTGTGCCATTACATTATATGAAGCCTACCGTCAAAAAGAAATAGCCGGCCATTTTAGCAATCCGAGGCTAGCTAAGCCACAGGAAGATTTTTTAAGGGATAAATGGGGAATTAAATGAACACATTTAACGTTTAAAAATGTAATGGCATAAATATTGGCATTATAGAGATACATAAAACTAAAATTATATTTATATGAAAAAGTTCGTTTATGCTCTATTGTTTTGCTTATCACTGGTATTATTGAGCTATGCTGGTTTTAGCCAGACACGACATTATGTTCAACATAAAAAATGGAGTCATAGAAAAAAAGGTGCTGTAGTGGGAGGTGTTGGTGGAGCTGTTGTTGGCGCTGCTGTAAGTCACAACCATGTTAAGGGTGCAGTTATCGGTGGTGCTGCAGGTGCAGGAGCAGGATATCTGCTTGGCCGTCACAAAGACAAAAAAGTAAGCAACTACTAAACAATATGTTCAGTTATTTAACAGCCGGCTAATGCCGGCTTTTTTTATACAATAATATAAGCTCCGGTTACTTCTGCTTTGTCAACTTCAACAATTATTTGCTCCTGTAATGCAGTACCAATTGAGAGACCGACATAATCTGATTTAACCGGGAATAATTTATGCGTACGTTCAACCAAAACCAGGGTTTGAATTTTCTTTGGATACGCTAACAGGAATGGTTTTAATGCATACAATAAAGTTTTACCGGTATTGGCAACATCATCCACAATGATCACTATTTTATCATTTAGTTCTGCCTGGGGATGAATATTTATATCGAAGGGATTTTTTTTATCCAGGCTTATTTCTATGACTGAAATTTTACCTGGAAATATGGGCTTTAATAACGCTGCTATTTTATTTGCAATAACTATCCCGTTAGCTTTTATTCCTGCTATAATAAGTTCTGTTTCACGGGCATTGCGCTCAACAATTTCATAAGCCATCCGGTTGAGTTTTTTGGCTGCCGTTTCTTTGGAAAGAATATAATTTTTAGAAGACATGTTTCCCCGATTGTTGAACTGAGCGAATTATGCGAATTTAAGTCAATCCCCGCTGTCTTGTAATGCTACTTTACAAGAATATTAAATAAAAATAAATTCTATGGGTTTAACGACTTTAATATATTCCTGTAAATTCGTTATATGCTTCTTCTCCAGCAAATATTATTTCTCGTACTAACTATCGCTGCAATCTGGGTTTTTACAAAAAAGGCAAAAGAAATTCGCAGGAATATATTATTAGGCCACGACGAAAACTTAAATGATCATCCCGGAGATCGCTGGAAGAACCTGGTGTTACTTGCGCTTGGACAAAAAAAAATGTTCCGTTACCCGCTGGTTGCGGTTATGCATTTTATTATTTACGCAGGATTTATAATTATCAATGTTGAAGTCCTCGAGATCGTATTGGATGGGATTACCGGCTCTCACCGCATGTTTGCGGCCCCGTTGGGGAAATTCTATTTCTTCCTCATAGATTTTTTTGAGGTCCTGGCGCTGGGCGTTTTGTCAGTTTGTATTGCATTTTTGATTAGGCGGAACATTTTAAAGCTGCGTCGTTTTATGAAGCCTGAGCTCGATGGATGGCCAAAAAGCGATGCCAATTATATCCTGGTAACAGAGATAATATTAATGACCTTATTTCTTACGATGAATTCGGCAGACAGAGCCCTGCAGTTGAAAGGAGCTCCGCATTATGCTGACCATGGCAATTTTATCCTTTCCGGTATCTTCTCTCACGGTTTTCAAAACCTGCAGGTATCAACACTGGTTGCCATTGAAAGAACCTGCTGGTGGATGCACATCACCGGCATATTTGTTTTTTTAAATTACCTGCCTTACAGCAAACACCTGCACATTTTACTGGCATTTCCAAATGCCTATTACGGGCGGCTTGAGCCCAAAGGCAAAATGGAAAATATTGAAAGTGTGCAACAGGAAGTTACGTATATGTTCAAGCCCGAACTGGCCCCTGCTAACGGTGATGCACAAACGCATTCATTTGGCGCAAAAGATATATTTCAACTTAGCTGGAAAAATTTACTGGATGCATATAGCTGTACAGAATGTGGCCGCTGCACAGCAGCCTGCCCTGCAAACCTTACGGGGAAAAAACTTAATCCCAGGAAAATAATGATGGACACCCGGGATAGGACGGAAGAAGTTGGCAGAAATATCAATGCCAATAAAAATTTCACCGGGGATAATAAAACCTTGTTGCATGATTATATAACCACTGAGGAGCTGCGTGCGTGTACGGCCTGTAATGCCTGCGTGGAAGAATGCCCCGTAAGCATTAATCCCTTATCGATAATACTTGAATTACGCCGCTCACTGGTAATGGAAGAAAGCAATGCACCTGCAGAATGGAATGCCATGTTCAGCAATATCGAAAATAATTTTGCCCCTTGGAAATTTAGTCCTGATGAACGGGATAAATGGACCGTTAGCGAATAGGAAATAGCGAGTGGGGGTAGCAAGTTATCAATGTTATTGCTTATTGTTTATTGCCAATTGCTTATTGCTGCTAGCTACTTGCCAATTACTACTAGCTACTTGCTTCTCCCAAATGCTCTAATTTATCCGCGGCATCTTTATGCCACAATATTTTTATAAGTTGAATAACTGCCGTTAGCGCGAAGATCCCCCCGATTATCCAGTTCATCAGGTGCTGATTTGCATCGAGTTTTTGGACCATGTACTTGCCGCCAAAAATAAAAACAAAATTGCCCATGAACGAGCCTAAGGCAATTCCAATAATGTAAAGATTATAATGTGCATTGTCGGGCTTTAGTATTTTTTTGGTAAACAATACTGTACTCCATCCAAACCAAAATGGAATTTGCATGGGTGCAACGCTGCTCAGCATCATGCCAAGCAAAAAACGATTCATATCATTATTGAGCATGATATTTTTAGCATGATGTGCTTTTGTTGCAGCAATAAAGCTACCGATGGCAAGCGCCACAACAATTCCTAGCGTGATCCATTCAAGCCATTTAAAAAGATTTTTTTGCTTACGCACCCAATTGATACCAACCAGCGATATCCTTACGTAGATCATCTCCACTAAAATACATCCGGCCGAAAATAAAATTGCATTGTGAATGCTTTCCTGCACAGCCATTTGCATTGCGGCAACATTTAATGTGCCCAATGGCAAAGTGCCTAAAAAACTTACCATCATTCCCCACAAGAAAACTTTTACAAGGTGCATTGTAAAAGTAAATTAGCTTTTTTTAGCTAAAACAGACAGAGAAATTTTTACGGTTTTACTCATTACCGAGCTGTTATCCCCTACGCCGTAATCAACCCTGTTTATTTCAAAATTCCCGGTAAACAAATAATCATTACCCTGTTGTTTAGCTTTGAAAGGAAAGGAGATTTCTTTAGTAATTCCATGCAACGTTAAAGTACCCGTAAAAAAATAGTACCCTGCACTGGTGCGGTTTGTCCTGTCAATTTTAGCAGACCTGATTGTAATGACCGGGTATTTTGCTGCATCAAAATAATCATCACTTTTTAAATGCGCGTCGCGGCTGCCATTATCTGTATCCAGTGTATTTACATCCACGGAAACATCAAAAAGACTTTTAGCAAGCGCTGAAGGATTGAATACAACATTACCCTTTAAACCTGAAATATCCCCGCCGGTGTTGATGCTGAAATTTTTTATTACAAAATGTACTTTACTCCCTGCATCTGCCGGCTTGTAGTTTTGTGAAAAAGTTTTTAAAAAAAGAAATGAGAAAAAAGAAACCAAAATAAATTTATACATAACCTGTTTTCTTAAAGATGTTATTTTATACAAAATAGTTGTCAAATGAATTTATCAGCATTGCGC
>JACDBU010000154.1 GCA_013694745.1 Chitinophagaceae bacterium | reverse complement strand
CCATTGTTCTTACCTCTTCTTTATCTGCCCAAAAATTATGGGTAAATGCTTTTGCCGGTCTGGCTAATTATGCCGGTGATCTGCAGGGGAGACCATTTACCTTTAGCCAGGCCAAATTCGCTTATGGTGCGGGTGTTTCTTACGAAGTGAGTGAAAGAGTCTTTGTTCGCGGAGGCTTGACTTTTGGAAAGGTGGCAGCAGATGATAAAAAAAATAATAAGAACACTATCAGGAATTTAAATTTCACATCCCCACTTTCTGAAGGGCATGTAGCAGTTGAATATTATTTAGTGAACCTGACTGAGCACTCAATTTCACCTTACATTTTTGCAGGAGTTGCCGTATATGGTTTTAATCCATACACACACGATACTTCCGGGAAAAAAATATTTTTAAAACCCTTGAGCACAGAGGGCGAAGGGTTTTATCCAAACAGGCAAAATTATAAACTAACGCAATTCGCTATTCCTTTTGGCGGCGGTATAAAAATGGCGCTGAATGAGAACGTAAGGATAGGGCTGGAATATGGACTGAGAAAGCTTTTTACAGATTATCTTGATGATGTTAGCACTACTTATGTTGATCAGAATTTATTGTTGGCGAACCGTGGTCCCGAAGCCGTTGCGCTTGCCTTTAGAGGTAATGAATTAAAAAATGGTTCTACCTATCCCGCGGACGGCGCCAAACGTGGTGGCATTCATAAAGACTGGTATTATTTCGGTGGATTAACAGCGTCTTTCCGGCTCGGCGCTAATTCGGGCGGAGGTTCCGGCTCCGGCTTTCTTTCAAATAAAAAAGGTTCCAAACTTGGCTGTCCTACAAAAATTTATTAGTCTTTTTACAGACATCTAATCCCACAAATCTAATGGCTTATTTCTGTTCTATCTTTGTACCTGCAATTCAGAAATATGCCTTATCGTAATCAAAAAGAATTTATTGATGCACTTGAGGCTGCCGGAGAATTGTGCAGGATAAAAACGTTTGTAGATCCTAAGCTTGAAATGGCCGAGATCACGGATCGCATTAGCAAAAGCGGGAATGGCGGCAAGGCATTGCTTTTTGAAAATACCGGATATAATTTCCCGGTGCTAATGAATGCCTACGGAAGTGAAAAAAGAATGTGTATGGCACTTGGCGTAACAGATCTTAATGATGTTACTAAACAAATTGAAGACTTGTTTCATTTGCTTTCTTCCCCAAAAGAAAATATTCTTGATAAATTAAAACTGCTTCCAAAACTGGCGCAATTTGCCAGCTGGATGCCAAAAATAAAAAGTGGGAGAGGCGAGTGCCAGGAAATTATAATGAAGGACCCCGACATAACAAAATTGCCTGTTATCACCTGCTGGCCGCAGGATGGGGGACCGTTTGTAACCCTGCCTGTAATTCATACAAAAGATCCAAATACCGGAGCGAGGAATGTGGGGATGTACCGCATGCAAATTTTTGGCCCCAACCTCACAGGTATGCACTGGCATAAACATAAAGTTTCGGCAAAACATTTCAATGAATATAAAAAATCAGGAAAGAGAATGCCGATTGCTGTTTCACTGGGAGGTGATCCGGTGTACGCCTATTCTGCAACTGCACCCTTACCGGAGAATGTAGATGAATACATGCTTGCAGGCTTTTTAAGAAAAAAAAATGTAGAACTGGTGAAATGCATAACGCAACCGGAAATTGAAATCCCTGCCGATGCGGATTTTGTGATTGAAGGTTATGTGGATCCGGATGATGAGCTCATTTGGGAAGGACCCTTCGGTGATCATACAGGTTATTATTCATTGCCCGACTGGTATCCGCGATTTCACATAACTGCCATTACGCATAAAAAAGATCCTGTTTATCCAGCAACCATCGTTGGCATTCCGCCACAGGAAGATGCCTGGCTTGGAAAGGCAACGGAACGCATTTTTTTGGCGCCCATGAAAATGACAATGATCCCCGAAATTGTTGATATGGATATGCCCGTGGAAGGGGTGTTTCATAATCTTGTTATTGCGCGCATTAAAAAAGATTATGCAGGCCAGGGACAAAAAGTTATGAATGCAATGTGGGGTGCAGGTCAAATGATGTTCAATAAAATTCTCGTCTTAACCGCATCGCCGGATGAAGGCACACCCGGCTTTTCAACTGGATCTTCTGGAGAAACCCCAGTGCCTTTTTTTAAACTGGGAGAGTATGAAAAACTTGCGAGGGATGTGTTTAAGAATTTAAATGTTGCCACAGATATTTATTTTTCGCAGGGGCCTATGGATGTACTTGATCATAGCTGTAGCAAACTTGGTTTTGGTGGCAAAATGTGTATTGACGGAACGTTTAAATTTGCAGAAGAAAAGGATGAACAATATGAAATAAAAAGTTCATTTCACGGGTTTGAAGAGGCCTCATTTTTAAATGAATTTCCGGAGATAAAATGTATAAATACAGCGCTTTTAAATAAACAAATACCGTGTTTGATAATTTCTGTAAAGAAAAATAAAAAAGATCATATCCGGGAGTTGCACCAGTCCATTTGTGCGGCAAAAGAAATTGAAGTAGTGAAAATGATATTGTATGTTGAGCATACCGTAAATGCAAATGATCTCACTACAGCACTATGGCGTTTTTGTAATAACCTGGATCCAAAAAGGGATCATGTATTATACCAAAGATCATCCTGCATTGATACGGATAAAACCTATGCCTGTATTGGATTTGATGGCACCAGGAAAACTAAGGAACTTGATAATTTTCAAAGAGATTGGCCTAATATTATTGTTGCAGATAATGAAACGATAACAGCCATCGATAAAAAATGGGATCAATTAAATTTAGGGAAGTTCATTCCATCTCCTTCCCTTAAATTTAAAGAACAGATGTATGGAGAAAATGCTGTATCAGCATAATATAAATTTTATAAATGATTAAATACAGAACAATCAACCAATGAGAAGATCACAAAGTAGCATGTTAAGAATAGTATTTTTTTTATTGCTCATAAATGCCAGCTGCAACAACCACAATTCAATCTCGAATAACACGGATAAAAAGAACAATGATTCTGCAATTGTAAAAAATGGTTATGGAGAAAAAAATCCCATCGATACAATAGTTTATAATAAAATTTTGCAACAACTGGCCAATGGTGATACAACTGGTTTGTGGCCGGCGAAAGCTCCTTATCCTCTTGCCGGTGCAATTTTACCATTTTACCGCGTAATAGCTTTTTATGGAAACCTGTATTCAAAACGCATGGGCATATTGGGGGAGATACCTAAAGATTCCATGTTTAAAAAATTGCAGCAGGAAATTGCAAAATGGAAAGCCGCTGATAGCTCCCTGCCAATTAAACCTGCTTTGCATTACATTGCTGTTAGTGCACAGGGCGCGCCTGGTAAAGATGGCAAATACAGGATGCGTATGCCTTTTCACCAGATTGATACAATTATTGACTGGGCAAAACAGATCAATGCCCTCGTGTTCCTGGATATCCAGGTTGGACACAGCTTTGTTAAAGACGAAGTACCTCCACTGGAAACTTATTTAAAGCTGCCACAGGTGCATTTAGGAATTGACCCGGAATTTTCTTTAAAGAATGGAGAAGTTCCCGGAAGTAAGATAGGCTCTTTCAATGCCGAGGATGTGAATGATGCGATCGATTTTTTAGCGGATGTTGTGAAGAAAAATAATTTACCACCCAAGATACTGGTTGTTCACAGGTTTACACAAGGCATGCTCACGGGTTATGAAAGAATTAAAAAAGTGCCAGAGGTGCAGGTGGTAATGGACATGGATGGGTGGGGGGATAAGGTATTAAAAAAATCTACTTACCTGCGATACATTTATAGGGAAGTGGTAGAGTTCACGGGCTTTAAATTGTTTTATAAAAATGATATAAAAAAAGGCAATGACCAGTTCTATACTCCCCCGGAATTATTAAAATTTATTCCAAAGCCAATTTATATCCAGTACCAGTAATATTTTAAATAATTTTCAAAGCAATGAAACATCCCTGGGTGATAATTATCATCATTATTTTTTTGAATGCGTGCTCAACCTCTTCCGGCAAAAAAAATAATAATACTACTAATGATAAAATAAAGGAAGACAGCGAAGCGCTGAAACCGGTTGCAGACCTGGCAACCATACTTTCACGGAAAGAAGTACCTGTGCTGTGCTATCATCATATCCGTGATTTCAGGCCGGGTGAAAGCGAAAGAATGAAGGGCTACGATGTAACCCCCGCTTCATTTGCTGAACAGATGAAAGCGCTTTCTGACAGCGGTTATAAAACCATACTACCTGATGATCTGTATGGATATTTAGTGCATGGCGATCCGCTGCCTCCCAAACCAATAATGTTAACTTTTGATGATAATGATAAAGAGCAATTCACCATTGGGGAAGTTGAAATGAAAAAATACGGGTTCAAAGGTGTGTATTTTATAATGACCATTTCCATAAACCGCACCCGGTATATGAGTGCTGAACAATTACAACAACTTTCAGCTGAAGGAAATGTAATCGAAGGGCATACATGGGATCATCATATGGTCACCAAATACACACCGGCAGACTGGGATACACAATTGGTGAAGCCTCAGGTAAAACTGGAGTCCATAACGGGGAAGCCTATACGCTATTTTGCATATCCATTCGGGCTATGGAACCAGGAAGCCTTTCCACAATTAAAAAGCCATGGTTATAAAATGGCATTTATATTGTCCTCGAAAAGAGATTCAACTGAGCCATTGTATACCATCCGCCGGATGATTGTACCGGGTCAATGGTCGCCCCAGGGAATGATAAAAGCCATGATACAGACATTTCATCTAAAGTGATCTTTTAAAAAAATCACGGGACAGGGTTATCTCTTTTTATAACAGTTTGGCATAGGACCCAACAAACTATTTTATTAAAACTTCAATGATGTTTAAACTACATTTACAAAAAAAAATAATGCGTTCATTATTAGTTTGTATTACACTAATCATTTTTCTTTCCGGCTGTAAGGCACAGCAAAAGCCAGCATTAAAAATACAACCGGATAATAACACATTGCTATGGCAGGTAAGTGGTAAGGAACTCACTAAGCCAAGCTATCTTTTTGGCACTTTTCATTTGCTTTGCCGGGACGATATAAATTTTAGTGCGCAATTAAAATCTTCCCTGATGCAAGCCGATGAAATTTATATGGAAATGAAAATGGATGATCCTGCAGTGCTTTTAGGTGGTCTGTTTTATATGAACATGAAAAATAATAAAACGCTCGAAAGTCTTTATACGCCTGTAGAATATAAAAAGATCAATAATTATTTTACGGATACGCTGCATACGCCACTTACGATGCTGGGCAGGGTAAAGCCGTATTTTTTAGTGGCCCTTCTTTATCCTAAAATGATGCCTTGCAAAACCATTTCAGGTGTTGAAGAAGAATTGATGAAGCTGGCCAAGGAAGATAAAAAGGAAATAAAAGGACTGGAGACCATTCAATTCCAATCCTCGGTTTTCGACAGCATACCATATGAATGGCAGGCGAAAGAACTTTTAAAAAATATTGACAGCTCAGCATTTTATAAAAATGAATTTGATACGATGCTGCTTGTTTATAAACAGCAAAAGCTGGATGATATTCAAAAACTTTTTACCAAAAGCGAATTTGGTGATGATAAATATGAAGACATTCTGCTAACACAAAGAAACAAGAATTGGGTAAACCAGCTGAAGTTGATAATGAAAAATGAAAGTGTTTTTGTGGCTGTTGGTGCAGGTCACCTGGTAGGAGAGAAGGGCTTGATAAGCTTATTAAGAAAAGAAGGGTATAGGGTAGATCCGCTTGTAAATAAATGAGCACAAAATAATATAAATTCAATATTTAAAATTTTCTTAACCCGGCAACAATCATCTCATATTTTCTTCTATTTTTTGAGCATAATCATTCAGCCTGAATAAATTAATATTTCAGAACAGGTTAATAACAAATGGGATGGGCACAACCAATAACTTTACTGCTTTGAGTTTAAATTTTCCACTTAAGATTGAATTTCAAAAATCGTGTCCAATATTTTCTTTTATTCAATCTAAATATTATATTTAAACTCAAACTTACACAACATGAAACAATTATTTTTATATGCGCTCATAGTAATATTTGCCAGCTGTAGCAGCAGCAACCATATTATGGCTGATAAAAAAAGGCCCGTAGGTGATGCAGGATGGCAGATTGACGAGGCTACTGCAAATAAAATGATTAAACGGTTAAATAAATGCGGTTTGAGACCCTGCCACAATAATTTTGGTATTGCAGATCATAATAGAGCAGAAAGACAGTTTATTTCTGCATCGTCAGATAATAAAGCTGAAATTGATTCAGTGCCTGCGAGATACAGGCATAAAGATGAACGACGTTATAAAGAGAACTGGGGTTTAGAAGGCCAGAAAGATCATTATAAAGTAAACGGATATAAAACCTGGATATTAAAAGTTACAAAATCATCTGGCTCAATGTTCTTTACAACTACATATTTCGATATTTATAAAATTTGTCCGCCTCCCTTATCCGGATGTGTTAAACCAGCACAATAATATTTATAATACCGCAGTATCTTCTTCTATGGCTACTTCTTGTGCAGGCGTGGGTTTCCTGATACTGGCCCACCATTTCTTAAGAGAGAAATTGGTTCGTGCTTCCAGCAATTTTTTTGATTCCAGGAACTTTATGAGGTTGTGTTCCAGGAAATGCTGAAGTGGTACCAGCAATGCTATCAGTCCAATTTTTATAAGCCATAATTTAAATGGTTCGTTGTGTACAGATTTTGCAAGAAAGCTATTATCAATTATCATCACTATAAATTCAAAAAGAGAAATGAAGAAAAAATAACCCATCATTTTTATAGTAAGCTTCGAAACAGGAAACATTCCCATCACCAGTAATACCAAAAATATTATAGCAATAGAGATCGTAATAGCCATATACTGGATATCCCTCCGGTTATGTAAACGCAGGGTTTCTTCACGTTGTATCTCATCGTGTTTTTTATTTTCTCTTTCAACTGATAGTAACGCTATTTCTCCAGCTTTTGATAAATTCCTAAGGCTGTCATTATATTGAATTGCCTGCTTTGAATAAATAAAAGCCTGCTGATAGTCGCCCTGCAGTTCATATAGTTTACTCAGCTCTGAAGATGCCAGCGCAATATTACCTGCATCATTCATTTTTTTATCAATTGCCATGGCCTTCACATAATAAGCTATGGCTTGCGGAATGTTTTTTAAAAGTTTATATGTTAGTGCTTCCTCAACAAAAATATTGCGGCTGGGTTTTTCATCGAAGTTTTTTACGATATCATATTCTGCCAGCTTAAAATAAAACAAGGCTGAATCAGGGTTGTTTGCAAAATAAAATATATTTCCTTTTACTTCATAATAGCTGGCTGTGTCAACATTAAAATAGCTTTCTTTAACATCCGGCTCTGTTTCTAAATAATTCAATGCTTTATCTCCTGCATTTTTTTCTACCACCATGTAATAAATAAGCATCAGTCTTTTTGCATCAAGGATATACCGGTTGATGTGGCGCAATTCTGATAATTTGATTGCCTTGTCTATATAAAACTTTTCATCTGTTAAACGGCCCATATCATAATAATCTCTTATGAGGCCGTCACTATAGTTGTACTGTTTATTTAATTCAAGACTTTTTTTTAATTCTTCTTTTGCCAGGTCATCATTGTCCAGGTCGCGGTACATTTCAGAAAAACAATGGTAGATCTCCGACTGGAGTGGTATCGATTTTATTTTTAAGGCAATGTCAAAGGCATTATTGTAATTGGTACAGGCTGATACAGCTTCGCCTTTGTCCTGGTAAGTGTTTCCTAGTTCTATGTACAAGATGGCTTTTATCGAATCTGACTTTATATTTGGCATATAGCTGATGGCCAGCTGCGCATTGGCCAGCGCTTTATCCAGCTGCCCGCGGTTGCTGAGAATAGCTGCCATCCGGGAATATCCTATCGCGATATAATCATAACGATTTTGCGATTTTGCATAGTCGATCCCTTTTTGAATAAAAGTAATTGTATTATCAAAGCTTTCTGAGCGGGTAGTTGTAGAGATATTTGTTATTGCATCACTGAATAATGTTAGCAGAATGAGATTGTTGTTATCCGAAAGATCGGCAAGCAATAATTGTTCATGCAGTACACTGTCGCCCTGGCGATTCAATTTATAAGCATAATATAGATCAGCCAGCTTACCCAGGGCAACCACCTTATCCGAATCGGAAGTAATATGATTGCACATGATACACATGCTGTCGAGCTGTTTTTTGAACTGTGCCTTACATAAATTTGGCAGAAGCAAAATAATAATGAGTATGTTCACTATTTTTTTCATAGCGGAAGTTCACCTAAAGTTGAATATTAATAAGCGCTAAAGGATGCGGAAATTACTGGCGAAATTTATCCCTGATCAAATTTAATTAATTATTACAGTAGAAGTTACAAATTAATATGAAGAATAACTTTTTATCCTTTCCTCTATTTTAGCATGTAAGAAAGTAGTAAATGAAGAATCAGCATCCACCAGTACAAAAATTGTTGTACCATATTCCCTGGCATAAATATTTTCAATTATTCCACCTACAGATATTGATTTAAAAAAATGTTTCTCTGCTTCAGCAATGCTGTCTCCTGCTTCTTTTACATGGATCAGGTTTTTATAAGTCATTTCTTTTGGGAACCAGAATATATAATCTGCATTAAATGAAACGGCTTTTGGAATTTTTCCTTTTGCATAATAATTAATTGCCCCAGCCTGGCCATAATTATCACAAAAAATAAGAACTGTGTTTTTATCTGGTAAAGCATTGTATGTGTTCACAACTTTTTCTGATAGCTCTTTCCATCCCAGCATATCGGCAAAATCTTGCGGAAGGGTATGATCCTTTCCATCTTCCCATTTCAGTAATCCGTATTTTTTAAATAATTGCGCATTCTGTGCAATCAGTTGCGGGCTAAGAACAGGATAAATGGCCTTGAATGGAATCATGAATAATACCAGAATGCTTACAACCAATGCGGGTCGTAAAACATTTTTTTTCCATCCTGCTGATAAAAGTTTTTCTATATAAACACTTCCAAATCCGATGATAACAGGGTAGAGGCCAATTGCATAATACCCTTTCGCCTTGAAGTAAATAAAAATGAGCAGGGTAAAAATAAAGCTGAGTAAAATGAAGCCATATTTTTTGCAGGGCTTGTAAAATATAAAACTTAAATATCCTGCAATCAAAACAGGTAATGATGAAATAAAAAACAATACCTGTTGAATAATAAAATCTTTCCTGTCAATATTTACAAGCTGTGTTTTCGCCAGTTCTTTCATGTGATAGACAACCGGAAAATGATGCTGCATCTGCCATATAAGATTGGGTAATATTAAAAGCAAAGCCAGTAGCATAGACAAATACACAATCCTGTTGCTGAATAAAATTCTTCGTTTTGTTATGAGCATGGCTGGAAATAAACCTGCCATTAAAAAAAGAATGTTGTACTTATTTAAAATACCGACGGCAATAAAAACGGCTAGCCAGAGCACCCACTTATCCAGATTTGTATTTACATATTTTATCAAACAAAAATATACCACCGTCCATAAGAGTATATCAAGCGAGTTAGGCTGGAACAGCATATTGATGCGGGGCAGGATGGAAAACAACAAGGCCGTGGCTGATAAAGCCTGTGCAAATATTCCGCCTTTCAATTCTTCTGTTATCTTCCATACCACCAAAATGGTTAAGGCACCAAATAATGCGGGAAAAAATTTTATCCAAAAAAAAGTATTACCAAAGGCGTTAATTAAAAATGCAATCCAGGAAGTTACCGGGGGCACTGATAAAAAACCGGCAGATAAATGTTGTGCCTGGTCAAGATGCAGGTATTCATCTCTCTGGAGATCATAGGAGGGATCAATTATTAAGTATTGAAGAATAAATTTTGCGGCAATAAAAAATAAAAGAATAAGCGTTTTATTATACAAGAATTTTTTATCGCTTATGGCATTACTCATTCAATCATATTATTTGTTCAACGGCTAATTTGCCATCACCGGCAACTCAATATGAGTAGGATATTGAGGAGTAAAATATATGGTTTGTGTTGCTTTAATAAAATCACTTGCTTTTGCTTCAAAAATATTTGGAACAAATTTTTGCGGGTTGCGATCAATGATTGGAAACCATGTACTCTGTATCTGTATCATGATGCGGTGCCCTTTTTTAAAATCATGGTTTATCTGGTGAAGATCGATCTTGAATTCTTCCGGCTTGCCGGGGATCAATGCTTCTGGGTTTTCAAAACTTTTTCTAAATCTCCCGCGGAAAACTTCCATCGCAACGGGCAACTGGTACTGGCTCATCATAAAATTTTTCTGATCCATATCGGGGTAAACATCAATCAGTTTAACGATCCAGTCTGCATCCGTCCCAGTTGTGCTGGCAAAAATATCTGCAACAATTTTTCCGGTAACCACAAGGTCGCTCGTTAAAGAATCGCTTGTAAAGCTTACCACATCAGGCCTTGAATAGGCGAACCGCTGGTCATCAACATGCCATGGCTGCCATCGGCTTCCTTTTCCATATGTTGCTTCTATCGGTAAAGTACGGTAGGGCACCGGCTTTGCAGGGTCACTCACATAGCTGACTGAACCTGAATTGGAAACGGGTTTTGCAAAAGAGGAGGTGTTTCCTGTACCGGCATAAAGATCTTTTATTACGGCTTCCGCCGGCGGCCATTTGTTATACGTTTTCCAAACGTTGCTTCCCGTTTGAAAACAGGTGGCTTCATCAAATTTACCATCGCCGATATTTTTCAGCCAGTAATCGAACCATTTTTTTTGCAGCGCCTGGAAGTATTCTGCAGTATTGCTTTCAAAAGATATTTTTCCGAGGCTGTCGCCTTTCCGATTGGCCCATTGCCCATGAAACCACGGCCCCAGCACTATAAAATTCCTGTTAAATGAATCTTTTTTCTCCATATGGCCATACATCAGTTGAGGGCCGTTAAGATCTTCCTGGTCGTAATAACCGCCAACATGCATCATTGGTATCTGTGGTGATTGAATATAATTGAGTGGTGAATTTTTTTGCCAGAAAGCATCATAATTCGGATGCTGAACAAAATTATTCCAGGTGGGTACTTTGTTGTGAAAATATTTATTGTTTACCTCTTTTAAAGGGCCGATCTTATTCAGGTACCAGTCGTAATTATCAAATTGGGTAAAAGGGTAATCACTGTATTTAGTAGGATCATACTCAACTCCATATGAATATTCAAAACCATAGCTCAGGCGGAAAGCTCCATTGTGGTGAAAGTCATCCCCTAAAAACAGGTCACTCATACAAGCCTGTTCAGACGAGGCTTTCAAGGCAGGGTGCGGATCTACAGCACCAACCAGTGCCAGCCATCCCGGATAGGAGATACCATAAATGCCGGCTTTGCCATTGTTGTTGGGAATATTTTTCAGCAGCCAGTCAATTGCATCGTATGTATCTGTGCTTTCATCAACTGCACCTTTTTGTGTAGAGTGGATCAGGGGTTGATGGATCTGCATTTTCCCTTCACTTTTATTTTTGCCCCGGATATCCTGGAACACAAAAATAAATCCATCTCCTGCGAGATTTGTTATCGCCGTATTTGGAATTTTTACAATTGAATCGTTTGGCAATGGAATGTCGGCGCCATAAGGTGTGCGCTCTATTAAAAACGGTTCAGGTGTAGGATCGTTCACCGGCATTAAAATAACCGTGAAAAGTTTAACCCCATCCCTCATGGGGATCATCCTGCTTATTTTTTTGTATTCTTTACGGTTTTCCTGCGCTGTGGTATGCAGGTAAAAAAATGCAAAGAGAAAAAAAAGCGCTGATATCTTTTTCATAAAAAATTTATTTTTTACCAAGATAAGCGCTTTACTTTTTTTAACAACAGAATGTTAGAATTGTTCCAGCATGCTGAAGAAAAAATCCCCTTCAATTTTTGCATTCTCATCACTATCGCTGCCATGTACGGCATTTTCTCCAACCGAGGCAGCGTATAGTTTTCGTATCGTTCCTGCTTCGGCATTGGCGGGATTGGTTGCACCTATAAGTTTTCTAAAATCTTCCACAGCATTTTCCTTTTCTAATATAGCTGCGGTTATCGGGCTACGGCTCATGAAATCAACCAGCTCATTATAAAACGGCCGTTCTTTATGTACTTCGTAAAATGCACCGGCTTTTTCTTTGGAGAGATGTGTCATCTTAATGGCGGCTATGCGAAACCCCGCATCATTGATCATTTTTAAAATTGCACCGGTTGATCCTTTTTCTGTAGCATCCGGTTTTATCATAGTGAATGTTCTGTTGGTCATTTTTTTTGCCGCAAAGCTAAGGCATATGTGCTAATGTGATGATATGCTGATCTGCTAATGATTGTATAAACCTTTATATCCCATATCAAAATTTAAAATAATAACTTACTTTTGCACCCTTTTATGCAACCTGTCAGCGAAATTTACTCATTACTTGATCAGCCAAAAAACATTGTTATCACTTTTCATCAGAAGCCTGATGCAGATGCAATGGGATCAGGCCTGGGGTTGTACCATTTTTTAATTCAGTTCGGTCACACTGTTACCGTGATCTCTCCCACAAACTGGGCAGGCTTTTTAAGCTGGATGCCAGGCTGCAAAAAAGTACTCGATTATGAGATGCAAACCGCCAGGGCTACAGCGGTTCTTGATACAGCAGACTGGTTATTTTGCCTGGATTTTAATACGATGGACCGTACCCGGAAAATGGCAGAAAAGTTAACCGGGCTTACCTGTACAAAAATCCTCATCGATCATCATCAACAACCCCAGGAAGAACAGTTTAAATATGGTATCAGTGACGTGAAAAAAAGTTCCACTTCGGAAATGGTGTACGACTTTATTATCAATAGTGGTAACGGAAATAAAATTACAAAGGAATTGGCCGAGTGCCTTTACGCCGGGGTTATGACTGATACCGGCTCTTTCAGGTTTACTTCTACAAGTGCTGCAGTGCACCGAATGGTAGCTGATTTAAAAGATAAAGGACTGGAGCACAGCCAAATTCATGAAAATCTTTTTGATAATTTTTTAGAAGGCCGTTTCCGCTTCTTCGGGCAGGTTTTGCTTAATAGGATGGAAATTTTTTACGATTACAATACCGCTTTGATCGCTATACCGCAGGCTGATCTTATAAAATATAATGTAAAGACAGGTGATACGGAAGGGCTCGTTAATTTTCCTTTAAGCATACATGGAATAAAACTGGCTGCAATAATAATTGACAGGGGAGATGAGCGTAAAAGCTCGTTCCGCAGCAAAGGCGGCTTTGATGTGAATACTTTTGCACGAAAATATTTTAACGGAGGCGGGCATTTTAATGCTGCGGGTGGCAAGAATTCTGAAACGCTGGATGTGGTAGTTAAAAAATTTAAAGATGCTATAAAAGAAAATAAAGAACAATTAAGTAGTTATAAATTTTAAATATAAAAACATGAACAGATCATTTTATTTAGCAGCCATACTTTTAATTTTTACTGCAGGTTGTAAAGACACTTCATTTAAAAAATCCACTAATGGGTTAGAATATAGAATATTCGGAGGTGATGGCAACCCCATAAAAATGGGTGACGCATTTCAATTTATTGCGGTGGCTTATTACAAAGACTCGCTTATTTCCACTCCGTTCGATACAATAAAACAGGTACAGATGATGGACTCAACATCACTTCCACCTGCATATGTGAAGATTTTTTCCCAGGCAAAAAAAGGCGATAGCATAATTACACGGATCCTTGCCGATACATTGATAAAATATGGCCAGGCACCTCCTTATGCAAAAAAAGGACAATACCTTGGTTTCAGGATAAAGATATTTGATATAATAACTGATAAGGCTATGGCAGAAAGTTTAAAAAAGAAATCTATGCAACAGCTTATGCAGACTGATTCAATGATGAAGCAAACACAAAAGCTAACGGACGATAAAATATTAAGTGATATCGTTGCAAAAGATAATATCAAAGCTGTTAAAACCGCCAGGGGTGTGTATGTTGAAATTAAGGAACCAGGACAAGGGATGGCTATTGACACGGGCAAAGTGGTGACAATAAATTACCGCGGGATGACGCTTGATGGAAAAGAGTTTGACAAGAGTTATGATTCTACAGGTAAGCCCGTACATCCATTTACTTTTGCTGTTGGTCAACAGGGCGCTATTGAAGGCATGGGCGAAGCAATCACCCTTTTCAAAAAAGGCGGCAAGGGAACAATTTATATTCCCTCTGTTCTTGCTTATGGCTCACGTGGCGCCGGTGTTGCCATAAAGCCTAATGAGTCTATTAAATTTGACATCGATGTAGTGGATGTTAAAACCGCTCTTGAATATAAAAAAGAAATAGAGATTCAAAACAAAGCAATGCAGCAACTGCAAAATGCTAATCATAACGGTAACCCGCAAACGCAACCGCAAATGCAACAGAAATAATTATAAATGGTTTTATGACCCCGGCTTTTTTAGCCGGGGTTTTTTTATGCCTCGCAGTATTTGTTGAGAAGTGTTATGGCCTGCCTGGCCTCCTTTACATCATGAACCCGCAAGATATCTGCCCCGTTCTGTAGTGCAAGGGTATGCATGACGATAGTGCCATTCAATGCGTCGTTAACCGGTATGCCTAATGTTTTATAAATTGTTGATTTCCTTGAAAGTCCCGCTAGTATTGGCCTGTCAAGCATTTTGAAAACACCCAGGTTTTTTAATAGAACAAAATTGTGTGCAATGGTTTTACCAAATCCAAAACCAGGGTCAATGATAACATCTGTTATGCCTGCTTGTTTGCACTGATTAATTTTATCAATAAAAAAATCCAGTATTTCCTGAACGGGATTTCCGTAAACAGGTTTTTTTTGCATGGTTTGTGGCGTACCCTGCATGTGCATACATATATAGGGTACCTTTAATTCACCCACAGTTGGTATCATATCTTTATCCAACGTGCCGGCACTTATATCATTTATGATCCTGGCACCGGCTTCAATTGATGCTGCTGCAACCTTTGCATGATAGGTATCTATGGAAATTATTGTTTCGGGATATTTTTGTAATATTTTTTCAATGGCCGGTATAATTTTTTTTAACTCTTCGTCTGCTGATATCCGCGTGCTGCCAGGCTTTGTTGTTTGTGCGCCAAGGTCCAGTATATCCGCACCTTCACTGAGCATTTGAGTAGATTTTTCCAACACAGCCTCTGTTGTTTTCATGCGACTGCCTTCATAAAAAGAATCGCCGGTAAAATTTATTATGCCCATTACAAGCGGTTTTTCAATCGCCATTAATTTGCCTTTACAGTTTAACGTAAACATTGTTGCTTTATCTTATTTTTGAACAAACATTAGGCAGTACACCAGATCATGCAAGATAATACCAATCAGCAGTTCAACGAAGCAGTAAATAGTTGCAGGGAAATATTCATAAAGAAAACAAAAGATTATGGAACCTCATGGCGGGTGTACCGCACCATCTCTGTTGCAGACCAAATATATATTAAAGGAAAACGATTGCGTACCGTCCAGGAAAAAGGCGAACAAAAAATAAGCGATGACCTGTTGAACGAATTTAATGGCATTGTAAATTACGCGGTGATCGGCTTGATTCAACTAACTATAAATAATGATGAACCGGAAGACCTGCCGGTGGATATTGCTGAAAAAATGTACGATGAAAAAATTGTAACGGCCAAACTTTTAATGATTGATAAGAATCATGATTATGGCGAAGCATGGAGAGAGATGAGCCAGGAAAGCTTTACCGATCTCATTTTGGCGAAGGTGCTGCGCATAAGGCAAATAATATCAAATGATGGCAATACGATCATAAGTGAAGGCATTGAAGCAAATTTTTACGACATTATTAATTATGGACTTTTTGCCCTGATATTGGCAAAACAATAATTAAGATTTATATGAGGGTAACAGAAAATATTGCAAGGGTTATTGTTGGTGTGCTTTTCATTTTTTCCGGCCTGGTAAAAGCCAATGATCCGTTAGGCCTTTCTTATAAGATGCAGGAGTTTTTTGATGTATGGTCACAATATTCCATGCTGCATGGCTTAATGAATGTGCTAAATAATTATGCGCTCATCTTTTCAATAATAATGATCACGCTGGAGATTGTGGTAGGAATTGCAATTTTGCTTGGAAGGAATGCACGTTTTTTTAGCTGGCTTTTATTATTGCTGATAATTTTTTTTACATTTCTTACAGGTTATGCAGTTATGTCGGGGAAAATAAAAACTTGTGGTTGTTTTGGTGATTGTATCCCGTTAACCGCAATCC
>JACDBU010000151.1 GCA_013694745.1 Chitinophagaceae bacterium | reverse complement strand
ATATAATGCAACAGGCCAGGTAGTGAAATGATTTTCGCCCATCCAGCCTGTAACAAACGGTATAAGTGAGAGCCAGAAAAGCAAATAGATATTGGCCCACAAAACTACCCCGTTAACTTTTGTGGCTGCGTGCATCAAATGATGATGATTGTTCCAGTAAATACCAATATTCAAAAAGCTAAGAACATAACTAATGAAAATAGGAATGAGTGGTTGCAATGATTCCGGTGTATCACCATGTGGCACCTTCATCTCCAAAACCATTATGGTAATTATTATGGCGATAACACCATCACTGAAAGCTTCCATTCTTCCTTTACCCATTTTTATTTTAAAAAATTACTTATTTGATTTGGTGAATATGTAAATTTAAAAGTAAGAAGTTATCTGTAATAACAGCAATATGAAAAAAATAAACTGGGGGATCATTGGATGTGGTGATGTAACAGAAATAAAAAGCGGGCCTGCTCTTTATAAAACAGATCGCTCATCTCTCATTGCAGTTATGAGAAGAGATGCTGTTAAAGCCAAAGATTATGCACACAGGCACAATGTTCCTAGATGGTATGATGATGCAAATAAGCTTATTCATGACGATGACATCAATGCCATTTATATTGCCACACCGCCTTCCACGCATGAAGAATTTGCGATGGCTGCAATAAATGCCGGCAAAAATGTATACCTCGAAAAGCCAATGGCGCTGGATGCTGCATCTGCTAAAAGAATAGTGGAAGCCGCCAATAATAAAAAAATAAAACTGGTAATAGCACATTATCGCAGGGCACAGCCTTTTTTTAAAAAAATAAAACAACTGCTTGATGAAAAAATAATAGGGGAGGTAAAATTTGCCAGTCTTGCGTTTTACAAGAGATCTTTTTCAAAGTATGATTTGCAAATAACGAAAAATGCGTGGCGTGTGAATGCAGCCATCGCCGGTGGCGGCTTATTCCATGATCTTGCACCGCATCAGCTGGACCTGATGTTATATTATTTTGGCGATGCAAATATTGCTGCTGGATATAGCATTAACCAGGAAAGATCTTACAGTGCTGATGATATAGTTGCAGGAAATATTGTATTTAATTGCGGTGTATTGTTTAATGGAATATGGTGTTTTACTGTTGACCAATCCGGCGAAAAAGACAGCTGCGAAATTGTTGGTACAAAAGGAAAAATAACATTCAGCGTTTTTGGAGAACATACAATTACAATAAGTTTGGACGAGAAAACTGAAACATTCACATTTGATATCCCAGCCCATGTACAGCAACCAATGATCGAAAAAGTGGTTGCGCATTTTTTAAATGATGGACCCAATCCTTGTAGTGGTGAAGTGGGGGTTAAAGTGATGCAGCTGATCGAAGCATTTACTCAAAATAATTCGACTGAAATGGGGAATAAGTTTTGATATCATTTCTTTTCATAATTGCTGTAATATTTTGCTGACAACAATGATACCGGGATGCCAATTGCAAGTATGAGTATACCGGCTCCGATTAGCGCCTGGCTTAGCTTAAAAGGAAATTGATTTACATTGCTCATAGGAACAACTACCCATTCCATTACAGCCCAGATAAAAAGTCCATAAATAACTCCGGCAATAATTTTGTTATTCCTGGTAAAATTATTTTTTGCACAAACCAGAAAATAAAATACGGTAAATGACATGGCTATCAGGTAATGAAATATAATACCAATGACGATCATGGCAGTTGAAGAATGAGAAGTCTTATCAAATACACCGCTCGCGATATACTGGAAAATTTTTTCAGGATGTTTACCTCCGTTATAACTGTAATTAATTATTGCGGCTATTGCATCTAACGTGCCCACAAGCAATCCGGTTAAAAAAATGAAACTGGAAGCAGGTTCTTTTTTATAAAGCTCATCCCTTGATAAGACTTGTTTCATACAGTTGATTTTTTGGTAAAATAAACATTGCGAATTGCAGGGGAACTAAAATATTTTTACTGGAAAAATAAATGGATAAAGGGCAAAATACCTTTACGGATGCAGATCAGGTTTAAAGATCATCTCCTAAATCACAACCTATTGGCGAACCCGGCGGGGGTGTTAAATGCAAAGTTGGTTTTGCTTTTTCAGGGAACTTCATTCTATCCAATGCCAGTAATAAATATCCTCTGTATTCCCTGGTATTATTGGTTTTTAGTTTTGCGTTTATATACAATTTAAGCGCATCAAGGCCTTGTAACATTGCCGATTTTGTTGCAAATGAGGCATCATCATTTACTGATACGGATAACATATAAGTAAGCAATAGTTGTTCATTTTGCTGAAGTATCAATTGCTGCAAACCCAATGTACGCGGTGATTTCCACGAGGCCGCTATTAATACATTGAGCATCTCGTCAATTCCCAACCCATCATTTTCAGCATCATATTGAACCATCCTGTTCAGTCGCGACACGTTGAATAAAAATGAAAGCGGCATGTCAGCTGCCGTTTCAGCAGCAGCCAAAGGATCAAATGCAAGTCCTGTTCGCCGGTTAAATAATTCACGGTGATATTCATAACCTGCAGGGCGGGGTGGGATCAACCGGATGATATTAGAAGGCATTTCCAGAACCTGAGGGCTCATGCAATCAACCAAAGCATGCAAGGCATTCAATTGCTCCTGTTTAGATACACTAGCCGTGATCATTTGTCCATCCCCTTTAATGGCATAAGAATAATACAGGCCACCAACCATTTTTGATACCGCCTCTAACTGGTACCGATGGAATAAATAAACCGGTACAAAAACATCTTCTAACATTGACTGGGGCGTGCCTTTGAGAATATTATTTTCGCCAAATTGTGAAAGCGCTTTGGTTCTGATCTTCATAATATCTTTTAATCCCGAAACCGGATCCTTGCCAACATCCCATAAATGTGCATTAGGATGCAGGCCGCCCGGATCACGTGCATCCCGGTCAGAAATAAATGTTAACCCGTCTTTTGCCGCATCTTTTAATATTTTGTCTAACCCGGCAGCTTCTTCATTGAAAGCAAATTCCTGGTAACCATATGCTATAGAAACTTTATCCCAGGCACCTATTTCATTTGTGTATGCATTGCTTAGGTCGATCTCGTTATTTTTATCAAGCGACACTAACGGTGGCGGGTAATCCATAACACTGGCCCTGTTTTGTGCGCTTGAAATGTAATTGTGCATCAGCCCTAATGTATGTCCAACTTCATGTGCTGCCAGTTGTTTTAAGCGCTGCAGTGCCATCTGTAGCATTTTATTATCCGCGGGTAATCCATTTTTGAAAGGCGCCAGCAATCC
>JACDBU010000126.1 GCA_013694745.1 Chitinophagaceae bacterium | reverse complement strand
TCACCGCGTCTGCAGTGCCCTGGAACCATGCAGGGTTATCAGGTGTTTGCTCTGCAGCAAGTATATCAACAAAGCCACTGCTGAACGCACTGAACTGATAGGTATTTTTGATGTGCTTATTGAGCGAAGCAGAATTGTATTGCGTTAATACAAACATGCGGTTGATGTTTGAATTGATACAATTGGATATGGGAATATCAACCAGCCGGTATTTACCGCCGATGGGTACTGCGGGTTTGCTCCTGCTTGCGGTGAGTGGGTACAGTCTTGATCCTGCTCCACCACCAAGGATCACAGATATTAAAGATTTACTTATCATAGTACATATTTGAGAATTGGTAAAATGAGAAATTATCAATTTATATATTCATACACCTGGATATATTTTCCTGCGCTGTTTTCCCAGCTAAAATCTATCTGCATAATTGTATTTATTATTTCGGTTACCCGTTTACGTTGGCTGTATAATTCTACCGCACGGTGTACAGAATAAGTGATATCCCAAACGGTGGCATTATCGAAGCAAATTCCATAACCACCATCTTCTCCGAAATCTTTTACCGTATCTTTCAACCCTCCTGTTCTTCTTACTATTGGAATGGTGCCATACCGCATGGCATACATCTGGTTTAGTCCGCAAGGCTCTACCCTGCTGGGCATAAGTAAAAAATCTGCCCCGGCATACATTTGGTGGCTCAGCTTTTCATTATACCCTATTTGTGAATTATAGTAACCCATAAAATGACTGTTCATCTGTTCCAGTTGACTTTCAACAGCCGGATCACCACTTCCCAACACTAAAAAATTTACACTTCCTTCCCCGTTTGAAATAGCGTCCATAATTGCCTGTGGCAGAAGATCCGCAGCTTTTTCTCCAACCAACCTGCCAATAAAAACGATAAGCGGTTTATTTATATCAAGTGAAAATTCATCACATAATATTTTTTTATTTGACTGCTTACCCGTCGCTGCATCTGCAATACCAAATTCAGTTTTGATCAATGGATCAGTAGCGGGATCCCAAACGTCTTCATCTATTCCATTCAAAATTCCGGAGCACTTGCCACGCTCGTATTCAAAAAGTTTTTCCAACCCGTTGGCATTGTATTGAAGCTCCTGTAAATAACCCGGACTAACGGTAGTAACTTTTGAGGCACACCGAACACCACACGCAAGGGGGTTGATCGTTTTATCCCAATCCAACTGTCCCCATTTCCATTTATCCCACTCTGGTATCAAACTGGATTTATCCCAGCTGATCCAGCCCTGGTATTGCGCATTGTGTATGGTAAGCACAGTAGGTATGGAGGAAAGATGGCGGTAAGCAAAACAGTTTTGCATCATAAAGGGGATCAATGCTGCATGGTGATCATGAACATGAATTACGTCGGGCCGGTGTTCCCATTTGCTTAACCAATCAACAATTGCGATCTGGAAAGCCGTAAATCTTTCTGTGTCATCATCATAACCATATATTTTTTCCCTGTCAAGTAAATTGTAAATATCCACCAGGTAAAGATCGAAGCCGAGATAATTGGTAGTTTCTTTTATTATGGTATAATCCAGCCAGTAATTCGACATTCCGAATGCGCCCTTGTGCACTACCTCAAATTGATTCTCATACAAAAATTTTGTACGATACATGGGCATTACAACCTTTGCTGTATGTCCCAATTGATTTTGATACTTTGGCAAAGCTCCCACAACATCCCCCAGGCCTCCCGCTTTAGCAACGGGGTAACATTCTGCACTAACATGAATTATTTCCATTGTTGCTTATAATTACCTCATCAAATTAAGAATGATTTTGTTAGAAACAAATAATAAAAATGAAAATTCATCTTCTCGGAAAATTCTGCTATTTTCAACCCCTAAATTAATAAGTTATGGCAGGTTCAATGATGAATGTTCCTTCATCTCAAAGTATAAAATACAACGAGCAACCAACAAATTATGGTGCCCTGGGCACACTGGTTACGGTGTTTTTCTTTTGGGGATTCATTGCGGCAGGAAACAGTGTTTTTATTCCATTTTGTAAACATTATTTTAAACTAGACCAGTTCCAGAGCCAGCTAATTGATTTTGCTTTTTACCTGGCATATTATTTAGGAGCACTTGCATTATTTGCCTATGGCGCGTTTGGAGGTAAGGATCTTGTTGGCAAATGGGGCTACAAAAAAAGTATTGTTTATGGATTACTTTTTTCTGCCCTGGGTGCAGTTGCCATGATCATTGCAGTTAATGCTAATACTTTTGCCGGCATGCTGGTAGGATTATTTATTGTTGCCTTAGGATTTTCATTGCAACAAACCTCGGCTCAGCCTTTTGCTATTTCATTGGGAGATCCCTCTACCGGAACCAGCCGGGTTAATCTTGGAGGTGGTATAAATTCTTTTGGAACCATGATAGGCCCAATCATAGTAGCCTTTGCATTATTTGGTACAACAGCCGCCGCTACATTAACTGATGAAAAGATCCAGGCATTAAGCCTCAGCAAGGTGATCATTTTATATGCATGCGTGGGTGCGTTGTTCATTGCTGCTGCAGCTTTATTTTATTTTTCTAAGAAAGTTCCGGCAGGTGTATTGATTGAAAAAACAGAGAATGCTCAAAAGGCATTGTATTCACTTCTTATAATCACGGGTTTGCTGATCGTGATGTTTGTGCCGGTTTTTAATAGTTATAAAACAGATCCTGCTACTTTATCTTCGATTGAAAAGCACGCCTTGGAAACATACCGGATGAAATGGTTGTTTGGCGCATTGGCGATTGTTGTGCTTGGTTTGCTCATAAGCAATATGAGCGCGCAAAAAAATCCTGATGGATGGGGAGCTATGAAATATCCGCAATTGGTTTTGGGGATGCTTGCCATCTTTGTATATGTTGGTGTGGAAGTTACCATCGTAAGTAATTTCAGTGAACTTTTAAAACAACCTGATTTTGGATCGTATCAATCCTCGCAGGTTGCCCCATTTATATCTATGTATTGGGGAAGCCTTATGATTGGTAGATGGGCCGGTTCAATTACGGTTTTTAAAACCAGCGCCAGAACCAAACAAATACTTTTATTTTTAGTGCCATTGATCGCCTTTGGTGTGGTGATTGGTGTAAATACGCTTGCACAAAATGATATGAGACCATTATATTATTATGTTGTATGCGTACTTGTACAAATCGCTGCATTTTATATTAGTCAAAATAAACCGGCAAGAACGTTGCTGATTTTCAGTACACTGGGTATTGCTTCAATGGTGATCGGCCTTATGAGTACCGGTACCGTTGCTATTTATGCATTTTTAAGCGGTGGATTATTTTGTTCAATCATGTGGCCGTCAATATTTAATTTATCTATTACCGGTCTTGGAAAATATACCACACAAGGCGCTGCATTTTTGATCATGATGATATTAGGAGGCGGTATCATTCCCCCGATTCAGGGAAAACTTGCAGATTTCCTGCAATCAAAATCTGATGTTGTTGGATCAGGAATTCACCAGTCATATTGGGTTCCTGTGGTTTGCTTTACTTACCTCGCTATTTTTGCATTTGTAGTAAAAGGTATATTAAGAAAACAAGGCGTAGATTATGATTCGGCTATTGTAACAGAAACCGCACCTGAAGGTGCGTTGGAAGCATAACATAAAAATATAATTTTGATGGATGTATCAAATGAACTGGCTATTGGAATTGATATTGGTGGTACCAATACCAAGTACGGTATTGTAAACCACCGTGGAGAGATCCTGCAAAAAGGAGAAATTAAAACGGAGCAATATCCTGCCATCGGTACATTCATCGATGCATTGTATGAAAAGCTGAACCCGGTTATTAAATCGCTCAATAAAAAAAATGTTCTGGGCATTGGTATCGGCGCACCCAATGGAAATTTTTATAAAGGAACCATCGAATACGCACCCAATCTTAAATGGAAAGGTATTATACCGCTCGCGAAATTAATGACCGATAAATTTGATCTGCCTGCAGCATTAACCAATGATGCAAATGCTGCGGCTGTTGGAGAAATGATGTATGGTGCCGCCAGGGGCATGCGTGATTTTATTATGATGACGCTTGGAACCGGTGTGGGCAGCGGCATTGTGGCGAATGGTGAATTAATTTTAGGGCATGATGGTTTTGCAGGTGAACTGGGGCACACCATCGTTGTACCCGGTGGAAGATTGCACGACGGTACCGGGATGCACGGTTCGCTTGAAGTGTATGCGTCGGCAACAGGAGTTGCCAGGACGGCAGTTGAGATGATGGCACAGTTCAATGATGAAAGCTTGTTAAAAAAATATTCAACAAAAGAAATTGACAGCCGTATCGTTTATGAATGCGCGGTTAAAGGTGATGTGCTTGCCAAAAAAGTTTATTCCTACACTGGTAAAATTTTAGGGGAGGCCCTTGCAAATTTTGTAATGTTCTCTTCCCCTGAAGCGATCATTTTATTCGGTGGGTTAACAAAGGCTGGTGATATGATAATGAAACCTACGAGGGAGAATATGGAAAAAAACCTGCTGCCTATTTTTCAAAATAAAGTGAAACTTATCTTCAGTGAACTAAAAGAATCCGATGCTGCTATCTTAGGCGCAAGTGCACTTGTATGGGAAATGAAAAAATAAAAAAATGCCAGATATGCGGGCAGATTTTTTGGGACTGAAAATTAAAAATGATAATTAAAAGCGGAGAGTTAACCTTTTAACGTTTAACTATTTAACTTTTAAACCCGTAACTTTTTTAATCCTTTAGCAACTCCTCTCCTTCTTCCATCCATTTATTTCTGCCATATCCAGGAACAACATGTTTATCTGAATGATAGGATGATCGCACCAACGGGCCGCTTTCAACATAATCAAATCCAAGCTGGTATCCAACCTGTCGCAGTTCTGCAAATTCATCCGGATGTACAAACCTTTGAACGCTTAAATGTTTTTGAGATGGCTGCAAATATTGCCCTATGGTTATAACATCAACATTACTTTGTTTAAGATCCTGCAGGGTTTGTATCACTTCATCTTTTGTTTCACCGAGTCCCAGCATGATGCCACTCTTGGTACGCATACCACCTTCTTTTAAAATACGGAGTGTTTGCATGCTGCGCCAGTACTTTGCCTGTATCCTAACGGTACGGGTTAAACGCTCTACTGTTTCTATATTATGACTCACCACTTCCGGTGATGCTTCTACTATACGGTTGATATTTTCTTCCTCTGCTTTAAAATCCGGTATCAGTGTTTCAAGCGTTGTATAAGGATTCAATGCCCTTACGGCTTTGATAGTATTGAACCATACGATTGAACCACCATCTTTTATTTCATCCCTGTCAACGGAAGTGATGACAGCGTGTTTAACTTTCATCAGGTGAATAGCTTCAGCCACTCTTTGTGGCTCATCCCAATCAACCGGAAGTGGCCTGCCGGTAGCTACAGCACAGAACCCACAGCTGCGGGTGCAAATATTACCAAGTATCATAAAAGTAGCTGTTCCTTCGCCCCAGCATTCGCCCATATTCGGACAATTACCGCTTTCACAAATGGTATGGAGCTTATGTGTATCAACTAAATTTCTTACATGCCTGTACTCTTCACCGATGGGTAGCTTAACCCTGAGCCAGTTGGGCTTTTTAGGCCTGTCTAAAATTTCATTCATAATTTATAAATCGATTCTTATTTCTTCCTGCATTCTTGTTTCTTGCAAACTGTTTACGGAATATAAATTCTCTATTTTAATTGTGAATTATTAAGAACTAAAATCTTTCAAAAAAAATTGCATAACGAGGAACAAGAAACCGGAAACAATGTTATTTTCTTTTTCCGAAAATTATTGCAACATATCCCGAAAAGAAAAATTGCTTTTGAGGTTCATGTACCATAATAGGGATCTTACTCCCATAAAATTCGCCGCTTAGTCCAACTTCAATAGCAGAAACCATTTCATTATACGCGCCATAATCAAAACGCAACGCCGTCTTTGCATATAGGCCTGGTTTTATTGTCACGTCGCTCCATCCTTTACTAAAGCCTGGTCCGCCACTGATAGCGGAAGGATCTAAAAAAACACTGCTGTCAGAAGATTCGTATTTTATATATTGGCTGTTTGATTCTAACTGTACATAATATGGCCTCAATAAACCTACTGTTACCCCACCTCCGTAATTTGCGGTTATACTTACTCCGTTCTTATTGGATTTATTACCAATCAAAGTTTCCTGCTGCACGCCTAACTTGATGGGATAAAAAAAGTTCTGTTTACCAAAAACAAATGGCGTACTTAAATTATAAAGATTGCTTTGCTTTTCTTCTTTGGAGCTTTTACGTTCTGATATTTCCAATTGAAAAAGCAATCCTTTACTAACCGATTTTGCCCTGCCCATCTCAAGGAAAATACCGTAACCATCATTAATTAATTTACCGCCGACCGAAAAACTTTTCCGGTATGAGATCACCCCCTCTTCTTCCTGTTTTACCATTGCATTTACCTTATTGCGGTTTTCTTCCTGTCTTTCTTTTTTTGTTTTTTGGCTAATGGCTGAAAATGTAGAAATGAAGGTCACAGCTAATAACAATATTTTTCGCATGTATATCTATTGATTTTTACTTGTGTAAATTTATGCAAAAAATACAATGACAGCATCAATTGAATACAAAGGCGATCTCAGGTGTACAGCAATTCATATACAGAGCGGATCGTCTGTTGAAACCGACGCTCCTACTGATAATCGCGGTAAAGGAGAACGCTTTTCACCTACTGACCTTACCTGTGTATCCCTTGCCACCTGCATATTAACAACTATGGCGCTTAAAGCCGGCGAAATGAATATTGTATTGAACGGCACCACAACGGATGTAACAAAACATATGCTTGCTGATCCAAGAAGAATTGGCCAAATAGATGTTATAGTGCGCTTCTCTCCAAATTTACAACTGCCCGAAAAAGATAAAGCGATCCTGGAAAGAACAGGTAATAATTGCCCGGTTGCAAAAAGTCTTCATCCCGATTTAAAAATGAATGTTATTTATGAATGGCGCTAATATGTTAATCTGTTTATCCGTTAATAGGTTTAAACGGATAAACGTATTAACGGATTAACGTCCCATCCTTACCCAAAATACTACTCCCGATCGCACACTCCAGGCAACGCTTTTTATTACAATATTTATTCTTTAATTGTATAAAAAACTGGGAATCGAATGAATTATCATTTCGGAATTTCAATTTTTCAAAACCTCTTGTGATACTATTTTTTTCGGCGGCAATATCTTCCAGCCAGCAGATTGCCCGATCTTTTAATTTTTGATCATTATGATATTGACCATAAGCAAATAACACAGGAACTACGGTATTTATTAAAATATTGTTCACCATATGCGCCCCAACCTTTTTTACTTTAAGAATAGCTTCTTCATCAAAATTGTAATGATTGTGCCAGTAATCATTTGCGGTAATATCTAAAAGTTTTTTTATTTCAGTAAGAGATTCCGCTACAATTATTTTTGAGAATAAATGACTGCTGGTATGTACCAGCATTGCCAATTGTGCAAGGCGCACGCTGGGGAAATTAGCTGGCCGCATTCTTAAAAAATACAATTGCAGAAGCGGTATTTCGAGGCTATATTTTTTTTGCAGGAACCTGTATTCTTTTTTAAGCAACAAAGGATAGGCTTCTGTGAAACTTTTATCCAGCAGCCCGGCTTGTCCAAAAAGCAGCGCTTCAATTTGTATTACCTGGCTTTTATGTTTGGCTAAAATACTTACCGTTACTGAGCGGGCGATCTTTTCAAATGCTTCACGGTTAACGGGTATCCCAAAATTATTGGCGATAAGCCACCAGAATGTTTCTTCC
>JACDBU010000097.1 GCA_013694745.1 Chitinophagaceae bacterium | reverse complement strand
ATAAGTGCTACGAACATTTTCATCGAGCGTTGCGAGCGTTTTCCCGGTGCCATCGGCCAACGTTTTCATTACGTCATTAAAGCCATTGTGAGCAGTAAAATAATCTGTGGTAAGCCATTGCGGAATATGGATGTGAAACCCCTCCAGTACCCTCACAAAATATTGGCTCCATGAAATGGCAACTGCTATATTCCCTATAGCATATTCCATCAACAAATCCCATCCTATGATCCAGGCAAACAATTCTCCAAAGGCAACATAAGAATAAGTGTAAGCGCTTCCAGAAACAGGAACAGTGGAAGCAAATTCAGCATAACAAAAAGCCGCAAATCCGCAAGCAATAGCGGTAAGCCCAAACAACAGAATCACTGCCGGACCGCCATGGAAGCTGGCTGTGCCAATAGCAGTAAATACCCCTGTACCAATTACAGCTGCTATCCCAAAAAAAGTAAGGTCTTTTACAGTCAACACTCTTTTTAAATCTTCATGCTGCCCGTGGCCATCTGTTAAACCTTCCTTTGCTTCTTTTAAAATTGCGGGGACTGATTTTTTTCTGAAGAGCTGATCGATCATAACAGAGATTTTTGATAAGATTAAAAATTAAATGTAATAATTTTGAAATGTAAATCTGAATTGCAGTTCACCGTTTATAGTTTGCTATTGCCCATTGCCTATTGCCTATTGCCTATTGCTCACTTCTCCCTGTTGATTAAATATTCTGATAATTCTTCCATAGGTTTTTTTCTTGCAGAGAGAACAGCTATTTCTTCAAGATGAAAAAGTGCATTTTGCAAATATTTTTCTTTGAGCTTATTTGCCCATTGATCAACATGACAATCCTTGTAGATCTGCAAAACCTTTTCAACCTTATCCGGGTTATCATTTTCAAATAATTTGGTTAAAGAGGTCCGTTGCGCTACAGAAGCTACTTCCAGGGTATGTATAAGTAAAAAAGTTTTTTTATTTGAGATGATATCGCCGCCGGTTTGTTTGCCAAATTTATCCGGGTCACCAAAGGCATCGAGGTAATCATCCTGCACCTGGAAAGCAATGCCGAGGTTTTTTCCAAACTCATATAAATGATGCTGGTTACCTTCTCCCGAACCACCCAGCATTGCCCCTACCTGTAAACTCGCAGCCAGCGCCACGGAAGTTTTCAATACTATCATATTCAAATAGGCATCAAAACTTACTGAACCTTCTTTGTCACCGAAAGATCTTTGGGCAAAATCCATATCCAGCTGCTGGCCTTCACAAACCTGGGTGGCAGTTTTATTAAAGAGCTTTAAAACTTTTTGGAGGTGATCAACTTTTATTTTATTTATATTTTCATACGCATAAACCAGCATTACATCACCAGCAAGAAGGGCAGTAGCCTCACCAAATTTTGCGTGCACTGTTTCCATACCCCGGCGCAACGGCGCTTTGTCCATTATATCATCGTGTATCAACGTAAAATTGTGAAAAAGTTCTATAGCGGTTGCAACATGATAAGTATCGGGATTGATATCGTTTACCAGCTCATTACCCATAAGGCACATAACAGGCCTTATTCTTTTACCACCGATTCCTAAAATATATTGAGCAGCATTGTACAAAGTATCCGGTTGCGCCGGAAAATGCTGGATATTAAATTTATCTTCAAAAATTTTGGATAGTTCCTGGAATGAATGCACAAGCTATGGGTTGCGGGTTATAATTTGCGGGTTACAGGTTGCGGGTTGTTTACCAAATTTTCTTATTCCTTATTTCTTATTCCTTATTCCTTATTTTTTACTGCTCACCACTTTCTTTTCTTTCACATTTTCTACCGGTACCCATTCATAATCCAATTGGCGGCGTGATAAATTTGCAGAAGCAACTTTTATTTTTACCAGGTCGCCCATCCTGAATTTGCGGCCCGTGCGTAATCCTACCAGGGCATAGTCCGTCTGGTCCAGCCGAAAATCGTCATAATCAGAAAGATCTCTTACCGAAACCAGGCCTTCGCATTTGTGCAAAACCGTTTCTACCCAAAAGCCAAAAGCCGCTACACCGCTAATTACTCCATCAAATTCATCTCCTAAAAAATCCTGCATAAATTCTACCTGCTTATACTTATTAGCTGCCCTTTCGGCTTCCATTGCAGATCTTTCTTTTGCACTGCAATGCTTGCATTTCTCTTCCATCTTTTTATCGGGCTTTACATTTTTATCAAGCACTTCCTGCAAAATCCTGTGCACAATTATATCCGGGTAACGGCGGATGGGAGATGTAAAATGGCAATAATGTTCAAAGCCTAAGCCATAATGCCCGATATTTTCTGAAGTATAAATTGCTTTGGCCATGGTACGAATTCCCAGCTGTTCTAAAACGTGTTGCTCCGGCCTGCCTTGCACATCTCTTAGCAATTGATTAAAAGAAGCGGCAATCGCAATTTCATCTTTAAGATCAAAATTATAACCAAACTTTTTTGCGAAGGCAACAAATGGCTTAAGCTTTTCATCATCCGGTGTATCATGAATGCGGTAAGGAAATGGAATGGGTTTTTTATTGACATGTATTTTTGAAACATATTCTGCTATTGTACGGTTAGCAAGCAGCATGAATTCCTCGATAAGCTGGTGGGCTTCTTTGCTTTCTTTAATAACGATACCGGTTGGCTTCCCACTTTCATCGAGTGTAAATTTTACTTCAGTTGAAGAGAAATTGATAGCGCCATCTCTAAACCTTTCTTTTCTAAATTGCTGGGCAAAACTATTCAGCAATAAAAGTTCATCCTCATACTGCGCTTTTTTCAGTTCTGTGGATGGTACCTCAGGCACAATTATTTCCTGCACATCTTCATACGTAAAACGGTGATCAGAATGGATGATCGTTTTCCCGATCCAGGAGCTTTTTACCTCAGCTTTATTGTTAATCTTAAAAATAACAGAGAAGGTAAATTTATCTTCATGTGGCCTCAATGAACAAAGCTCATTTGAAATTTTTTCAGGCAGCATAGGGTTTACCCTGTCTGGCAAATACACACTCGTGGCCCTGTCGTAAGCGCTTTCATCAAGGTCTGACTTTGGTTTTACAAAGTGACTAACATCTGCAATGTGAACACCTATCTCATAACCATCCGGGAATTTTTGAAAAGAAATGGCATCGTCAAAATCTTTCGCATCTGCCGGGTCGATGGTGAATGTAAGTATCTTGCGGCAATCCTTCCTTTTGCTGATATCATTTTCGTTTATATCAGCCGTTAGTGCCGCGGCTTCATCCATTACATCTTTACTAAACTCAAGCGGAAAGCCACTTTCCATGATTATTTCTTTCATCGCCATGTCGTTAAGATCCCTGGCTTTTAAAATTGAAACCACTTCACCCTCTGGTTTTTTTTCGCCTTTTTCCCAGGCGATCAACCTTACCAAAACCCTGTCTTTATCTTTTGCGTCATTTAATTTTTTTGTGCTCACATAAAAATCGGGCATGGGTTTCTGGCTATCGGGGGTAAAAAAGGCAAAATTTTCCCGCACCTCGATAAAACCCATAAATTCAGTTTGTTTTCTTTGTACAACTTCTTCCACAATGCCTTCCATTCTTTTACCTCTTGCCTCTTTAATTTTCACCCGCACCGTATCTCCATGAAAGCCTTTATTAAAATCATGTGGCCTGATAAATATATCCTTATCCATTCCTTCTGCAATCACGTATCCGATACCTGAACGGGTAATATCCAAAACACCTTTAACCAGGTGCTTGCTTTGTTTTTTCTTGCCTTCTTTTTTACTCATAATAATTTACACAAGGGTTATATTTAATTGGCCTGTTTCATTTGCAATTTACAGAAATTAGTGTTTCTACAGCAGGCATTCCTTCCACCTTCACGCAATACTAAAAGGAGATAACAAGTTTTAGAAAAATACCCGTAACATGCTTAGCAAGGTCGAAGATTTGCAGACTGCATTTATCCTCCGCGCAAACTCTTTTAACTCAAGTACTCAGCGATGATCATTTTAAATGTAAATTTAAATAATAGTCAAAAAATTGAAAATTATTACCCGCACCATATGGATACTTTCACTTGTTAGTCTTTTTACAGATGTTTCAAGCGAAATGCTTTACCCGGTAATGCCGGTTTTTCTGCGAAGCATTGGTTTTTCTTTTTTATTAATCGGTGTGCTGGAAGGCTTTGCAGAAGCCATCGCAGGTTTGAGTAAAAGTTATTTTGGAAAGAAAAGCGACACGATTGGAAAGCGGCTTCCTTTTGTACAATTTGGTTATGCATTAAGCGCCATTTCAAAACCAATGATGGCTGTTTTTATCTTCCCCCTTTGGATTTTTTTAGCACGAACGATTGACAGGCTGGGCAAGGGTTTGCGAACAGGAGCACGTGACGCCATGCTGAGTGATGAATGTTCAGCGGAAAATAAAGGAAAAGTTTTTGGATTTCACCGAAGCCTGGATACGCTTGGCGCTGTATTTGGACCTGCGATCGCGCTCGTCTATTTATATTATCATCCGCACAATTACAAAACACTTTTTATCATTGCTTTTTCGCCTGGCGTGATTGCCATTTTGTTTACTTTTTTTATCAAAGAAAAAAAAATGATCCCCGCGGTACGATCTCAAAAACCAGGCGTTTCCTTTTTTTCTTTTATAAGTTACTGGAAGAGCAGTCCGCCTGAGTATAAACGATTGGTGACAGGTTTTTTATTATTTGCAATGTTCAACAGCTCGGATGTTTTTTTATTACTTAAGATGAAAGATAGCGGACTGTCTGATACGGAAGTTATTGGCGTTTATATTTTTTATAATCTCATGTATGCGCTGCTTGCTTATCCTGTAGGAATTTTGGCAGATAAACTTGGGATGAAAAAAATATTTATTTCAGGCCTCTTCATTTTTTCGATCGTTTATACTGGTTTTGCATTCAATAATAACCTTATAATATTTTTTATATTATTTTTTTTATATGGACTTTATGCAGCTGCAACGGAAGGGATCTCAAAAGCATGGGTAAGTAATATTATTGATAAAAATGAAACGGCAACGGCCATAGGCACGTTTACTGGATTCCAGAGCATTTGTGCCCTGATCGCCAGCAGCCTTACCGGTTTTTTATGGTTTCGGTTTGGAGCGGTCACTACATTTACCATCACGGCTTTTGTAACTTTAGTGGTAATTTTATATTTAGCACGATTGCAGAAACCTGCTCTTCTAAAAAAAAATCAACATGGAAAATTATGATACCTCATCAGAAGCATTGAACGCTTTAAAAGCTCAGGGTTATACAATAGATTTCAATCTTGATTTTGATAAAATTATTTGTCCGGGTAAAAATATTTGCCTTAAACCTCGTGAATTTGAGATCACGAAAGTCTTCCGTTTTGAAGGTTATACAAATCCTGCAGATGAAGAAGTGGTATACGCAGTTGAATCAAAAGATGGAAAAATAAAAGGGGTTATCTCAAGTGCATATGGTAAAGATGCAGACAGTATTTCAAATGAGATGGTACAAAAGCTGGGGATGAAAAAAGGAACTTAGAGGATTTTAACACAAACTGCGTTTGCAAAAAAAAGATCAACTATATTAACCGCAGAGAAAAGAGTTAAAGGATGTTACGCGGAGAGTCATTATGAGTAGGTATTGTCGCTAATTTTCATCAATTATTCTCTGCGAAAACTCTGCTTCTCATTTCTCCGCGGTGGAGTTTGGTAATAGATAAACAATAAATAATAACGATCATGCCTACACGCAGAACATTCTTACAGCAATCCATGATGGCCGGGGTTGCTTTATCCCTGCCTTCACAAATTAAAGCCTTTGCACCAAAAGCAGAAAAAGTTCGCATAGGTATGATCGGTGTTGGTTTTCGGTCTCATGAGCACATGGGAAATTTTTTACAAAGAGATGATGTGGATATTATTGCTGTTGCAGACCCGCAGGAGCGCAGCATCAATGAAGCCATGCGGGTATTTAAGAAATACAACCGCCACGAACCAGTGGTTTATAAAAATGGCAACTACGGTTATCGTGATCTTCTAAAAAGAAATGATATTGATGCCGTAGTTATTTGCTCGCCCTGGGAGTGGCATATTATCCAGGGTATTGATGCATTGAATGCGGGCAAAGTTGTTGGCATAGAAGTTTGCGGTGCGGTAAAATTGCAGGATTGCTGGGATATCGTAAACACTTCTGAAAAAACAAAATTGCCCGTGATGATGATGGAGAATGTTTGTTACCGTCGCGATGTGATGGCCGTTTTAAATATGGTTCGCCAGGGAATGTTTGGCGAATTGATCCATGGCCAGGGCGGCTACGAACATGACCTTCGTGGTGTGCTGTTCAATGATGGTGTAACGGCTTACAACAGTGGCGTTGAATTTGGCCCCAAGGCATACAGTGAAGCACAATGGCGCACCAATCATTATGTGAACCGCAATGGAGAATTGTATCCAACACATGGGCTTGGACCAGTAGCCACAATGATGGACATCAACAGGGGCAACCGGATGACGAAACTTTCTTCGGTAGCATCAAAAACAAGGGGCTTGCATAAATATATTGTGGAACACCCGAAAGGAGGATCATCGCATCCCAACGCCAAAGTAAAATTCAGGCAGGGAGATGTAGTGAATACACAAATTCAATGTGCTAACGGTGAAACCATATTACTTACACACGATACATCATTACAGCGTCCTTATAATTTAGGTTTTCGTGTACAGGGTACCGAAGGCCTGTGGCAGGATTTTAGTGAAGGCGAACTGAACCAGGGCTGGATTTACATGGAAAAGAAAATGAACAAACAAGACAAGTGGGATAATACAGAGAAATGGCTCACAGAAAATGATCATCCGCTCTGGCAGAAATATGGAAAGCAGGCCGAAGGTGCAGGGCATGGAGGTATGGATTTTTTTGTTGATCATGCCTTCATTGAATGTGTAAAACGTAAAACATCTTTCCCCCTGGATGTGTACGATTTGGCAAGCTGGTATGCCATTACCCCACTTAGTGAAAAATCAATTGCTGAAGGCGGCCAGCTGCAAAGCATTCCCGACTTTACAAGAGGCAAATGGAAAACGCGTAAACCCATTTTTGCTTTTGGGGATGATTATTAACCTTAACCTTCATCTCTAACCATGCAAAGAAGAAAATTTTTACAACTATCAACTTTAATAGCTCCTTTGTTAGCAACAAAAAATGCTTTCTCATTTTCCGGCACAGGTGTTACAAAACCAATTGTGATCTCAACATGGGCGCCGAATGTAAAAGCAAATGCAGAAGCCTGGAAAACTTTAAGCAGCGGTGGCAGGGCTTTGGATGCGGTTGAAGCCGGTGTAAAAATTCCAGAAGCTGATCCCGATGATACCAGTGTAGGATATGGCGGCCTGCCCGACAGGGATGGTATAGTAACGCTTGATGCATGCATCATGGACGAATTTGCAAACATTGGTTCGGTGATGGCGTTGGAAAATATTATGCATCCTATATCGGTAGCAAGACTGGTGATGGAAAAAACCCCGCATGTGCAATTGGCGGGTGATGGCGCATTACAGTTTGCCTTATCCATGGGGTTCGAAAAAATAAATCTCTTAACGCCGGGGAGTGAAAAAGCCTGGAAAGAATGGTTAAAAACATCAAAGTACGATCCCAACAGGACCAATGAAGAAATAAATAAAAGAATTAAAAATGATGAAAAACATTTGCCCTATCCATGGCCGGTTGCAATGAATCATGATACAATTGGTATGCTTGCAATGGATGTGAATGGAAATTTAAGTGGCGCCTGCACAACCAGTGGTATGGCTTTTAAAATGCGTGGACGTGTTGGTGATTCACCCATAATTGGCGCCGGACTTTTTGTAGACAATGAAATTGGCGCCGCAACATCAACCGGGGTTGGGGAAGAAGTGGTGAGGATGTGTGGCTCACATACGGTTGTGGAATTAATGCGACAGGGTTATTCACCCGAAATTGCCTGCAGGAAGGCAGTTGAGCGAATTGTAAAGCTGCGCGGAAATAAAATAAAAGGTATACAGGTTGGATTTTTGGCACTGAATAAAAAAGGTGAATTCGGTGGCTACTCGCTTGAAAAGGGATTCAATTATGCAATTCAAACAAATGCCGGCAGTAAAGTATATGATGGAAAATATATAAAACCTTGAAGGTTTTCAAAACCATCAAGGTTTGTGACCTATCTTTTATCCAATGAAATATAATTTATTTATTTTTCTTTTCTTTTGCAATACGGCCGTTTCGCAAACTTCTATCAGCGGCGTTGTTATAAATGGAAGCAATAATTCAAAACTGCCCGCAGCCAGCATTTTCATCAATAACTCAACTAAGGGCACCATTGGTAATAATGATGGAACTTTTACTGTTACTGGAATTACAGAAACAAATTTTGAACTGGTAATTTCCTACACCGGGTTTGCTACCATATCATTAAAGATCACCCCGGAAAATATTGCGCAATATCAAACCATAAAAATGTTTCCGCGAAAACAGGAGTTGCAGGAAGTATCTGTGCTTTCGGCAGATAAGGACGGATGGGAAAAATGGGGTAAAATGTTTACAAATAATTTTATCGGCACTTCAGATTTTGCACTTGAATGTCATATCGAAAATCCCGAAGTGCTTCGCTTCTTTTATAATAAAACAAACGGTATACTAACAGCTTATTCACACGGCAACCTTATCATTCACAATAAAGCATTAGGGTATGATATCCGCTACCAGCTTGAAGAGTTTGTTTCTGATCCAGTGCAACATACCATAACTTATGTTGGCTATACAGGCTTTGAAGATCTCAATACAAAAAATCAGCATACAATAAAAAAATGGAATCTCAACAGGCAGGAAGCCTACATGGGTTCAATCATGCATTTCATGCGCTCACTGTATTCAGGCACCACCAGTGAGGCCGGATTTGAGGTGCGGGAAAAAATCATCGTAAATAAAAATGATCCGGCATTTGCTGAAATATACCGCAACGGTAATATTCCTTTATTCGTAAAGATCGATAGCATGGAGTACAATACTGTGGCTGCAAAAGTTTACAATAAAGAAGTACCGGCTTACATAGATCTCATTTGCACAAAGCCATTTCCTTTAAAAAATATGGTTTTGTATGATAGCATAAGTCATGAGGCTGAATTTTATTTTGTGAACCATTTGAGGATCGTTTATAAAAATGCAAAAGAGAAAAATGCATACCTGCTACAGAATTTCAGGCCACAGAGTCAACGGACTTTTCAAACTTCAGAAATATATTTAACCGATGATGAAGTGATAAAAATTGAAAGCAACGGTTTGTATTTTGATCCGGTAAATGTGATAACTTCCGGTTATTGGGGCTGGAATAAAATGGCAGAAACTTTACCGGCTGATTTCAGGATAGATCAGAATTAACACGGTGTACATTAACTTTTATTTTTGAACACAATATGAATTTTAAATTAGAAGTGATCGGCTTTACCATCGAGGTATGTGTGCTGGCACAAGCAGCAGGAGCACACAGGATAGAGCTTTGTGATAACCCGGCAGATGGAGGC
>JACDBU010000074.1 GCA_013694745.1 Chitinophagaceae bacterium | reverse complement strand
CCCTAAAGCTGCACCCATACAGCTTGTACTGCCAGCTTTGTACAATCATTTTAGTAGAGTGATAACCATTTTCCAGATGAATGATAAGAGCGAGAACGCTCTGCGGCCGGTTTTTTATAATAATTCTTTTGCCGTAAAACAGGCACTGGAAACGGTTTTAAATTATTCTTACAGCGGTGTAGAGCAAACCCTTATGTTGCTGCATGATTACAATTTAAAAAGTATTGGCATAAATAATAACGCGATATCGGATGCTGCGCTGATGAAAGAAATAGCTGCTAAGATCATAAATCATACATAAAGGCTACGTGGAATAAGCAGTTTTTAAAATGTTATCAGGGAGATAATAAGTGCTGATTCATAATTCAGATAGTAACTTCAAGGCATTTATTTTGTCTTTGGCTATTTCATCCTGTAATTCAGGGAGCCCCGAAAATTTCTTTTCTTCTCTTAAATAATTTATTACATACACACGGATCGTTTGATCATAAATATCTTTATCAAAATCAAAAATATTTACCTCTATGGTTCTATCGTTCTTATCAAGAGTGGGCCTAACACCAATACTCATCATTCCATTATGAATAAGTGCTGAAGAATTTAAATTTTCTCCGATGCTTGTTGGCCCTTGTTTATTTTGCACCGCCACCTGTACCACATAAACACCATTTCCTGGTACCAGCTTCAACGGGTCTGCAATTTCAAGATTGGCAGTAGGATAGCCAAGAGTTCTTCCTATCTTATTACCCTCTACAACTTTTCCTTCAAAAAAATAATGATAGCCCAGGTATTTATTGGCAGTTTCATTTTGATGCGTCAACAGGGCATTCCTTATTTTGGTTGAGCTTATGGTTACTTCATTTAAAATATGTTCAGGTATTTCTTTAACGTGGTAATTGAAATGCGCTGCATATTTTTCGAGGAGTTGGTAATTTCCTTTACGATCCTTACCAAAATGATGATCGTAACCAATGATCAAAGTATGGGGATGTATTTTATCTACTAAAAAATCTTTGATATAATCGTAAGGGCTTTGTTCAGAAAACAGGATGGTAAAATTTACCACGATCAAATGATCAATTTTTTGTTTTCGCAGCAGTTCAATTTTTTCATCAGGGGTATTTAATAAATTAATCTTTGAGGCTGGATCCAAAATTATCCTGGGATGCGGATCAAAGGTGATGATTATTGTTTCGCCATCAATCTCAGATGCTTCTCTTTTTAATTGTTCAATAATTTTGATATGACCCGTATGCACCCCGTCAAAAGTGCCAATGGTAATAACAGGATTCTTGAATAGCGGCAATGAATTTATGTCACGGTGTACCTGCATATATTTCGCAAAAATAATTTAGTTAATTGATAATTACCTGCTGATAATTGAAAATCCCCCGGTGCATATTACTTTTACAAATAACCCAATCAAATATATCAATCAATTTACGATGTCTCTTTATTCCAAACGTGGTGTATCAGCTCAAAAAGAAGATGTTCATGAGGCAACAAAAAATTTAAATACGGGTCTTTTTCCAAAAGCTTTTTGCAAAGTATACAAAGATCACCTGGGAGGTGATGACAATTTTGTGAATGTAATGCATGCTGATGGCGCGGGCACAAAAAGCATTATTGCTTATTTATACTGGAAAGAAACAGGCGATATATCCGTGTGGAAAGGAATTGCGCAGGATGCGATCGTTATGAATCTTGACGATCTTTTATGTGTGGGGATCTATGATAATATTGTATTTAATTCAACGATCGACCGTAATAAAAATAAAATTCCGGGGGAAGTACTTGAGCAAATAATAAATGGCTCAAAAGAATTTTTTGATAAGATGGGGTCTTATGGAATTAATATTCATTACCTCGGCGGCGAAACCGCTGATGTAGGAGATATAGTAAGAACCATTGCCGTAAACGGAACCATGACAGCAAGATGGCCAAAGAATAAAATAATCAGCAATGAAAAAATAACAGCCGGGAATATTATAGTTGGCTTGGCAAGTTATGGGCGATCTGTTTATGAAGCGGAGGATAACAGTGGCATAGGCAGCAATGGTTTAACGTCTGCCAGGCATGATATGCTCAGTAAATATTATGCAGAAAATTTTAAAGAGAGTTTCGACAATTCGTTAAGTGATGAAGTGGTTTACATTGGGAAATATAAGATTGACAATGCAATGCATAATAATTTAACCAATACTAATATTGGTAAGATGTTATTAAGTCCGACCAAAACGTTTGCGCCACTTTTAAAAATTCTTTTAGAGAATAATTTTGAAAAGATACATGGCCTTATACATTGCAGTGGTGGCGGGCAAACAAAATGTTTAAAATATATCCCCGAAAATGTAAGCATAATAAAAGATAATTTATTTGCATCCCCGGAAATTTTTAAACTGATACAGGAAGCCAGCAAATCAGATGATCGCGAAATGTACCAGGTGTTTAATATGGGTTGCCGGATGGAGATCTATACCAGCAAAGATTTTGCAGATCAAATAATTTCTGAGGCAGCCAAATTCAAGATAGATGCACAAATAATCGGCAGGGTAGAAGCAAGTGATAAAAAGAAACTGGTTATAAAAACGGGTAGCGGCGAATTGATTTTTTAATATCCCTCGTTAAATAAATTTCAGACAACGCTGATGTTACAATTATCATATTTCTATTTTATTGTTGATTCAGGTTTTCGAAACAGGCTAATCATTTTGTATGACAAATGTTACCGGTAGTTCTTTAAAAGCATTTACAATATGACCATTTTGTTTTGCAGGGTTCCATTTAAGACCATTTTTTACAGCGTCAATTGCAATTTTAGATAAGATCGTATTCTGCATTGACAAGGCAACAATATCACTTACCTCCCCGGCTGCATTTACAATAAATCTCAGATTACATGTTCCTGATTTGCCATCAATATTTAATTCTTTCAGATGGTCCTGGATTTGTTGGGTTATGTATTTTATCCATGCTTGCTGGCCTCCGGGAAAAGAAGGTTCAATTTCTGTTTTCGTAAAAATTTTGTCATTGTCCTCAACTGGCTTGTTTATCTCTTTAAGTTTTATTACAACATTTGTGTCTGTTTTTTTTGTATCATCTTTTATTTGTTTAAGATGAAGATCGGGTATACCCACGCCATTTTTTGTTATTAATTCTATTGCACCATTTTTCCCTTCTTTCCCATATTTTATGAAGGCCATTTTATCATTGAGCACGTTTATGATTTTGATATTAACAGGAGCAATTGCTTTTAATTCAATACTTGAAACCGTTTTACCATCAACAATCAATAATTTATTTGCTAAAACATCATTGGCTGGCGGAGGCGGAGGCAACACAAATCCGCGTTTATTTGCTTCCTCGCGTGTGATGGTTTCTTTTGTGCCGTCATTATAGGTTACATTTATCTTTGATGTAGACTCAACAACTTCGAGATTAATAACCTTTTTATTTTTATAATACATTTTCGGGATCGTATCATTTTTTCCATCACCTGATTCTTTCAATGCCTGCGTGGTTGTTTTTGTGTTATCAGAATTTGTATTGGTTGCTGTTGTGTACTTCTCAATACCATTTAAAATATTTTGTGCGATGATTTGCTGGTTGGCTGTTTTACCCAGGTAAGCTGCGTCGCTTTTGGATGTTATAAACCCAGGCTGGATAAGAATTGCAGGGCAGGAATTATGGTCAATAATCCATATTCCCTTCTCCCGCTGTTGAATCTCATGAAATTCAAAAGGATAATGATCTTTAAATGAATTAAACATGTCCATGGCTAATATCCGGCTCTCATTTGTATATGTATTGTCATCACCTGGAATGAAAATGTTTAATCCGGATTCAGGGGTATTTCCCATAACAGCATTAATATGAATGGAAATAAAAAGATCGGCTTTGTTTTCAGTTGCAAATTTAACCCTGTCCTTCGGCGTGATTAAATTGTCAGCGTCTCTTGATAAAATGATATTGATATTTTCATTTTTATTCAGCATTTTTATTTCCCTTGCGATCGCTAGTGACAGATCTTTTTCTTTTAGATTATTTGCAAATGCTCCAATATCATCTCCACCATGGCCTGCATCAATTACCACAGTAATTTTTTTACCCGTGTATTGTTTGCTGATCGTTTTCATTTTGAGTGTGAAAGCAAAAAATACCAGCGTAGCCAGGGGCAACACCAAAAGGCGGCTAACATAATTGATGTTTGCATTTTTATTTTTAGTCAGCATAAGAAGTCTTCTTTTTAAAGGTGAATAAAAAAAATTGTTGGTAATATTAAATTGTTGGCGCGGATAGGTTGCCTGTAATATCATAGCGGCAAAGGCAGATGTGTCACTATTTTCAAGCGCCATTTTATCAGCGATGAATTCATGGATCATATTCAATTCCCTTTTTATCAACCAGAATATTGGATTACTCCAGAAGCAAATCAAAATTAAATTCATGAAAATTTTATCATGACTATGTTTTTCTTCTACATGCGCAATTTCATGTCGTAATATTTGTTTCCCCGTTGGCGTATTCATATCTATCTTATCATTCCAGAAAATAATATTGAAGAACGAAAATGGAGTACTTGTTGCATCGGTATTTATAAAGCTTATCCCATCCATATTAGTGTGCGGATATTTATGTGCGAGACGGTTGATCTTAAACAAAGAAATGATGAGCAAACAAAACAGGATGAATGAGATCGTTATATAAATGAGTACAGATACTTGAGTGGAATTAAATGTAAAATCATTGCTTTTAGTATAATGGTAAACCATTTCGTCGTTTGCACTAACTACCTGTAAAAATTGTATGGCCTGTGTTTGAGGCTGGTCGGCCTTTTGCCAGATATTTATTTTAATCAGGGGAGCAATTAAAGATAATAGCATTGCAGCAAGCAGGTAAAAGCGGTTCCATTTATGAAACATTTTATTTCGAAGCGTCAATAAGTAATACCCATACAAAATACCTGAGCATATGATAACTTTTAAAACGTAGTATGCGAATGTTAGCATAGAAATATTTTAATTTTTAAGATTTATTGTTCTTCCTTAATTGTTTGAGCAACAGTTCAAGATCCTCGATACTTAGATTGTTTTCTCTAACCATGAACGATACGGCATTACTGAATGATCCTTCAAAATACCCTTTCACCAATGTTTTTATTGATCCCTTTGAATACGCTTCTTTTGAAATCAAAGGATAATACTGGTGTGTTCTTCCAAAAACCGTAACCCCAACAAATTCTTTATCTACCAATATTTTTAAAACGGTTGCCACTGTATTTTGATGCGGTTTGGGATTGGGAAATTCATCAACGATCTCGCGGAGAAAGGCTTTATCATGCTTCCAGATCGCCTGCATAACCTGTTCTTCTGCTTTGGTTAAAGTTTTCATTTCTTAATGTACTTTTCTTTTAAGAAACAAACCTATAACTAAAAAATTAGTTTAACAACTATATTTTTAGTTATTCACAGGATATTTATTAACATCCCTTTATTTCTTTAATAAAACCGTATGGCTTTATAATTTTACATTTGCAGCTATAAGCATACATTGATATGGCAGATACTATTTTAGAATTAAAACATGTGAACATTTACCAGGGAGAATCATTGATACTTTCTGATGTGAATATTATCGTTAACAAGTCAGAATTTGTATACCTCGTTGGCAAAACTGGTACGGGTAAATCAAGCTTGCTGAAAACACTTTATGGCGACCTGGAATTAAGAGAAGGCGAAGGTACTGTAGCAGGGTATGATCTTAAAAATATGGATTGGAAAAAAGTGCCATACCTGAGACGCAACCTCGGTGTGGTTTTCCAGGATTTCCAATTGCTTACAGACAGGGATGTAAATAATAACCTGAAATTTGTTTTGAAGTCCACCGGCTGGAAAGACGAAAAACTCATGGATGAAAAAATTGCTGATGTGCTGGATAAAGTTGGATTAAAAACAAAAGGTTTTAAAATGCCTTTTGAGCTCAGTGGTGGCGAGCAGCAGAGAGTTGATATTGCCAGGGCCCTTTTAAACTCACCCAAATTAATGCTGGCAGATGAACCTACCGGTAATTTAGATCCGGAAACTTCTGATGAGATAATGCAATTGCTTTTTCATATCAGCCGAGACTATGGTACAGCAATAGTTATGGCTACACACGATTATATGGTCATCAATAAATTTCCTGCAAGGACCATCAAGACTGAAAACGGTAAGGTTTGGGATAATGCTAGTATATCCATTGCATGAGTTGCTGGGCGTTTTTATCATTATCATATTCTGTTTCCAGTATTAGTTTGCGATCCTCAATATCATAATTATCAAATGCGAGGGGGAAGAGTTCAAGAAGCTTTTCAGAAAAGGTGTTTGCTTCATCAGCAATATGACACAGGTGTTCCAGTCCCGTTTCTTCAACAGTCCTGGAATTTACAAGGCAGTGCCTTCCATTAAATAAAGCGTTCAGCAATTTTATTTTTATACCTGTTGTGTTAAAGGATGGTATTACATGCAGCTGAGCATTGCGTATAATTTCTTCCATTTCATTTGCAGAAAGATCTGCAAATAATGTTGCATTATCTTTTTGCGCAACTTTTTTCTTCAGGGATTCAGATGGATGTTTGCCTGCAATTATAAAGGTAACAAGCAGCTCATGAAATACTTTATCAAGCAGCCAAACAGCAGCATTTTCATTTTCAGCAATGGATAAATTACCATGGTACAAACAAAAATTGCCTTTTCCAATTTTGCTGTTAACACGGGCGTAAGGCAGGAATACGGGTAAATATAAAACGTTACTTGCCGGAAAATCTTTTTTAAAAACCTGTGCGTCTTTTTGTGATACACAGATGAATGTCGCTTTCCCAGCAATGTTGCGCTCGTATTTTTTTAAGAGATGGCTTTCGTTTATATAAAATAATTTTTTAAACAAATTATTTTCCGACCCGGCAAGCTCACGATAATATGCTGATTCAATGTTGTGCAAACGCACAAAGACCTTTTTATCCCGCAGGGAATTATTATTTAAAAAATACGTACAATGAATTCCTTCCAGTAAAACAGGGTAGTCATCTTTCATCAGGTTGTTGATCAAATCCCCATTATTCCTGGAACTAACGATGTAGGGTAAACGAAAAGAAAAACCTTTAAGGCGCAACTTTCTTTTGTAATAATTTACCGATTCACAATATTTATTAAGTTTCGGCTGTTGGCCGCGGCCATACTCGAAACAATGTAGGTGGATCTTTACACCATTATCGTAAAGCGCTTTTAACTTATAAAAAAGATCAAATACACCTCCATAATCCGGGGGATAGGGTACATCCAGCGAAACTATATGTAAGTGTTTATCCAAAAATATTTTTATAAAAATGTAATAAATTCTTTTCTTCGTTTTGCCAGTTAAAGATCTCCCTGGCCTGCAGGCAATTTTGCCGCAATCGCTCATGCAGCTCACCATTCACAAGCAGTTCATTCAATTGTACCGCTATATTTTGTGTGTTGCAATCACTAACCAAAAGCGCCACTTCATACCGGGAATTTATCTCCCTGTATGCCGGGAAATCTACACATAATTGCGGCACTGCTGCCTGTATATAATCAAAAAAACGATTGGCAAGCGAGTAATAATTGCTCAGCCCTTCTGCATCAAACAAAGTAATTCCTATCCATGCAGTAATTGTATAAGCATATAATTCTTCAGGCGCTAATTTCCCTTTAAGCATAACCTTATTTTCTAAATTATTTTGCTTTACCAGTTTTTGCGCATTTTTCATAAAGTTGCCATCGCCACAAATTATTAATTGCGCATCCACTTCTTTCATAGCAGGGATAAGGGTTTCAAAGCTTCTTCCTTCGTTAACTGCGCCCTGGTATAATATATATTTTTCTTTTGTAGTAGAAACTTCTAAAGGTTTCATAAGCGCAATACTTCTTATAACGTTGTAATCAACGTTATACATTTTTTTAAATTCCGATGCAATAATTTGATTGACTGTGTAACCCTTTTTAAATTTTGGAACACTATATTTCTCAATTCGTTTCCATGTTTTGTAAACCCGTGGCCTTGTAACGATCTCTTTCATTTCACAAAACAGCTCGTGTGCATCGTAAATTCTTTTCGTACTTTTTAATGTAGAAATAAACAGACAAGGTAAAATGGTATCGAGGTCGATGGCGCAAATGCCACCCATCTTTTTAAACAGTAAAAAAAAGATAAGTCGGAGGTTATATTCTGCATAAAAAAATTTGCCTTTACTGAACAGGCACTTTAATCTTTTTTGTACGAATGGCTGGGGCACAAGCGGTATTGAGCGCTTTAGATTCCTGCCCACCAGGATAATTTTGTAGCCATTATTTGCAAGTGATGTACAGATGCGTATCATACGCTGGTCATAGCTCAGATCATTTGTAACCGTAAAATATATGATTGCCGACATCGGCGTAAAGATGCCGTAATTACTTAAATTATACAAAAGGTGGCAATAATATAAATACTATAATTATAATTGCATCTTATATCTCTCTAAAAAACGCTTATGAACACTATATCTGATGATTTTGAAACCCCTGCATTGGTGAGGCCTGTTTTTTTAAAAGTACTGTGCATACTTACATTTGTTGGCAGCAGCTTTGCCATTTTCAATAATGGTTATTCTTATATTACGGCGGATAAGGCTGCGGCAGTATTAGATTCCTCTAAAACAAGACTGCAAACTAATAATGATAAAAGAGATCAAAATAACCCAGGGCATAAATTTGCAGTAAGAATGTTCTCAACGCTTTCAGCATCTATGACCCCGGAAAACATCCGGGAAATTGCCATCGGAAATGTTATAGCATCTGCTATCTGTTTGATCGGGGCTTTATTTATGTGGAAACTGCGAAGATATGGGTGGTACATTTACATACTCGGGGTTGCAGCAGGAGTAGCCGTACCATTTTTAATAATCGGCAATAATTTTATATCTGTTGCCAGTTCTGCTTTCACTGGCTTTTTTGGGTTGTTATTTATAGTTTTGTATGGCCTTAACATAA
>JACDBU010000054.1 GCA_013694745.1 Chitinophagaceae bacterium | reverse complement strand
GGTATGGAAGGTTAGTGGGCGCATACTTTTTAGATCATCCGGGAATAAACGATACTTTTCCTAATGTTCAGGAAGGTGTGCTCCATGTGGTAGATGCCGATAACATTGCTACCAAGGACCTTCCAAAAGAATGGAAGCGCACAGATGAATATTACAGTTTTAAAAAAATAAATAAAGACACGCATATATTATTGACCATTGATGAAAAAAGTTATCATGGCGGCAAAAACGGAGACAACCATCCCATGGCCTGGTATCATGATTATGATGGCGGACGGGCTTTCTATACTGAGCTTGGTCACACTAAAGAGTCCTTTCATGAGGAGCCTTATCTTAAACATATCCTGGGCGGCATTCAATATGCAATTGGTGATAATAAAGATCTTGATTTTGCGAAAGCGAAAACACAGATCCCGCCTGATGAAGATCGTTTTACCAAAACACAGCTTACACAGGGCGAATTTTATGAACCTACAGAGATGACTATTCTTCCAAACCTTGATATTCTTGTTATTCAAAGACGGGGTGAAATAATGCTCTATAAAAGCGATACAAAGAAGGTAAAGCAAGCAGGGTTCTTCGATGTGTACTATAAAACGTCAGTGCCCGGCGTAAATGCGGAAGAAGGTATGCTTGGCCTTGCGAAGGATCCGGACTTTGCTAAAAACAATTGGGTATATATTTACTACAGCCCTGCTGATAGTGCAGTTAACCGTTTATCAAGATTTACTTTTAAGAATGATACGCTTGACAAGGCTACAGAAAAAGTAATAATAGAAGTAAAATCTCAGCGTCAAATTTGTTGTCATACAGGTGGCTCCATTGCATTTGGCCCTGATAAATTATTATATTTTTCAGCAGGAGATAATTCAACACCTTTTGATGAGCCTGGTGCCAAATATGTGAATAGCGGTTATGCACCCTTAAACGACCTTCCAGGTCACACACAATACGATGCAAGAAGATCCGCAGGAAATACCAATGACCTTCGTGGAAAGATCATGCGGTTGCGGTTGAAAGATGACGGCACTTATGAAGTACCAGAAGGAAATCTTTTTCCTAAAGGCACTGATAAAACAAGGCCTGAAATTTATGTAATGGGAAACCGCAATCCTTACCGTATTTCAGTTGACCAGAAAAATAGTTTTTTATACTGGGGAGAAGTAGGCCCCGATGCTCAAAACGATAGTCTTGCTACGCGAGGCCCCCGTGGTTATGATGAAGTAAACCAGGCACGAAAAGCAGGTTACTTTGGCTGGCCATTATTTGTAGGAAACAATTATCCATATCATGAATATGATTACGCTACCGGGAAAAGTCTTGCTGCTTTTGACCCAAATAGACCAGTCAATAATTCAAGAAATAATACCGGCCTGAAAGAATTGCCACCTGCACAACCTGCATTCATCTGGTATCCTTATGGTGCATCTCCTGATTTTCCCCAGGTAGGAACGGGTGGAAGAAATGCAATGGCAGGCCCTGTTTATTATACTGATATGTTCCCAAAAGAAACCCGGCTTCCGGACTACTATAATGGCAAACTTCTTATTTATGACTGGATCAGGGGCTGGATAAAAGCTGTAACTATGTTACCCAATGGTGACTTCGATAAGATGGAACCGTTTTTCAGCTCAGTCAAATTAAATTCTTTGATTGATATGGAAGTGGGTCCGGATGGAAAGCTGTACCTGCTTGAATATGGCAATGGATGGTTCACTAAAAATCCGGATGCCGGATTAGCGAGAATAGATTTTAATGCAGGGAACCGGCCACCGGTGATAAGATCAATAAACGTAAATAAAGCTTCGGGCGTATTGCCTTTTGCGATAAAGGCTACTACTGCTGCGAAAGATCCCGAAAATGATAAGATCACTTACATATGGAATCTCGGCAATGGAACTAGTAAAGAGACGACAACACCGGAGTTAGATTACACATACACTACAGCGGGAGATTACCAGGTTTCGGTAGAAGCGAAAGATAATAATGGTGCTTCTTCAAAAAGCAATGTAGTAAATATTTATGCGGGCAACGAGGCACCGAAAGTTACTATAGACTTATCCGGAAGCAATAAATCTTTTTATTTACCGGGAGCGCCTGTAAAATATGCAATAACCGTGACAGATAAAACGGATACTGCAAAGATGGATCCTGCCAATCTTTTTGTTTCTGTTGATTATGTTGAAGGTTTTGATAAAGCATCTGCTTCTTTAGGCCATCAGCAGGGACAGGCGAATATACGCGGTAAAAGCATGGTATTCTCACTTGACTGTAAGAGCTGCCACAAAGAAGCAGAGAAATCAATTGGCCCGTCTTTTTTGCAGGTGTCGCAGAAATATGGTAAGCAACCTGGTGCAATAAGTCTCCTTGCTCAAAAAATAATTAAAGGTGGAAGCGGTGTTTGGGGCGATGTTGCCATGGCGGCACATCCCACACTTTCCGAGGGAGATGTGCAACAAATGGTTTCCTGGATTCTTTCACTATCAAATAAACCTAATTTAAAAAAATCTTTGCCTTCATCCGGTATCATTGTTCCCCCGGTAAATCAAAAACCTGCAGGAGTAATGGTTTTATCGGCAAGCTATACTGATAAAGGTGGGAATAATATTAAGGCTCTCACCGGCAGCAATTCAGTTGCCTTAAGAAGCAACACCATTTCTTTTACCGGAAATGAAAAAGTAAAAGGATTTACAATATTTAAATACAATGGAAACAACGTTATGATGTTCCCTGCTACGGAAGGCTGGTTCACGGTAGATAGCATTGACCTCACCGGGGTACGTTCCGTTAACCTTGCTAACGGCTGGCAGGCTCCGCCTGATAAAAGTATAGATTATGAAGTGAGGTTAGATGCAAGTGATGGAAAGGTTTTAGGAAAAGGAAGCATGCCCGCCCCTAAGAAAGGCCAGCAGTCTGGTATTGCAAAAGTACCCCTGGAAACAGTTACTGATGGAAGGTTTCACACGATATATTTTATTTATAAACCGCAGCAGCCAATTGTTGGTGGAGTGTCAGTTACATTTAATTCAAATTAATAAAATGATTCCTTGGAAAAGAAGAAAATATTTTTCTGAGTTGATTTTCAAATATTAAAGTTTTGCAGGCAATCTTAGACAGACAATGAACAGGCTCAGCATGCTTTTTTTATTATTGATAATTTTATTGACAAGTATTTTTATTATTGGAGTGGCTGTTTTACTTGCTGGATTTATCAAAAAAAGGGCAAAAAAATCTAACTACAAAAACTGGACTTATCCTAATTTTCAATTCCTTGACAATAGGTGTTATATTTTTCTTTATGACTTTGCACACGATACGTTTACAAAAAAACCAAGTGACAGCTACCCAATTGGCATTTATATTTTTTTGCTTCACGATTTTATTAGATCGCTGGTTCGAAATGGAATGTATTGCAATATTTTTCTTAGAAAATTGATAAAGACATTTTGCATGTTAGTCTTAGCTTAATTTTGATTTTATCATAAGAATATTTTTATCAAATCAAATCATTTTTTCTTTTTTTGATGAAGTGCTTAGATTTGATAAAATAATTCGCCATGCAAAAAAAACAAAACGTGTTTGCTTATTAGCATTTTGCTAATCTCAATAATTTTTGCATGTACTAATAATTCTCAAAATAAAAATACTCCTGAACAAATAAGCAAACCAAAAGCAATACTTATTGAAAGTGAAAAATTTTATTTCAATTCGTTTGTTGACTGTAATATGGCTGAAGCATGGGTTGGAGATACATTCCGGATATTTCCCGGCAAGTATGGTGAAGATCCACTATGGGGTGATGCAAAAGATCTTAAGTATGCAAATGGCGCCAATGCAGATGAGGCATTCAAAGCAAGCTCAGTTTCGTTTATTGCGCCCGTTATGCCAGCTAATGCTAAGCCCGGACTTCCCGGTTTACATGGCGCCGTGTGGTTTGAAACTATTTACCAGGATAAGAAAGATGAATCAGGCAAGACATTATACGCCATATATCATAATGAAAATTATCCAATGACTTTGCCTTATGATTCCAATACGGGTGAAGGATACATAGATAAGAATTGGCCACAGGGGCTTACAGGTACATCTACACCTGCGGCAGTTTGCAGAATAGGCGTGATGAAATCTGTCGATGGTGGAAGAAGTTGGAGCAATAAAGGAATTTTTATAGAAGATAATCAACCCCGGATGATCTTAAAGCCACATAATACCTCGGTCACATTTGCCGGTGGTGTGGGTGATCCTTCAGCAGTTGCAAGTGGAAATTATCTCTATCTTTTTTATGGGGAATACGGCTATCCCGGAAAATATGATGCTGATAATTATGATCCAAAAATTGAATGGAGCGGCCAATGCATCAGCGTGGCGCGAATTGCACTTTCAGATCTTGACAATCCATATGGCAAAGCAAGCGCTGGGATGGTAAGGAATTTAATGGGCCTTTTGATGGTGTTGGGAGCCCGGCGCAATCTTTACAAATTCCTTTAAACGAATGAGGTGGCCCTGCCTCATCGCCGAAATCAAAATTTTATTGGGGTCCTTCGGTAAGCTGGAATAGTTATTTAGGGTGCTGGATAATGCTCATGGCTAAAGCAGAAGGCCCTTCCTGGAAAGGCAACAGCGTTTATATTTCATTTAATAAAAATGCAGATCTGGGGGCCGGCAAAAATTCTCAGGAATGGTCTGCACCTGAGATACTTTTAAATAAACCTGCTCATATTATCTGGTATCCTTCTTTACAGCCATTAAACTCTGCTGAGGATATAGCTGAAAAGAATACTTGCTTGAAATTGGATAAGGAAGCACGGTTATTTTATAAGGATCAATACAATAATTCGTCTTCTTATATTTCAACCGGTAAGATAAAATTTGAAAAATAATGTATTAATAAACCGAATTAGCCAAGCTGTTATAAACTGAAATTTTTTAAAGAATTGTAAAGTGTCGAAAAAAATAGTTTCAAACTTACCTTAAAATTTTCTGTGGTATACATCTGAAATAAAAAGGCTGTTGCAATTAGTTTTGCAACAGCCTTTTCAATTAAACAAAATGTGTTAGGTTAGTAACTCCACAAATTCTGTTCGTAATTAAATATTTTATCTTTTATATTTTCACCTTCAAGCAATTGTAAAATACGGCTATCTTTTAAGCCTTGCTGCTGAGAAAGCAATTGGTCAAAGGGATTATCTAAAGTACTTTTGATGATTCTTCCATAAAACATACGGCTTTCAAAAAGCTCTTCCCAACTCATACGAGCACCATAGTTTTTCGAATTGTAAACTTCATACTTTGCAAAAATTGGTCTCATGTCAGGGTAGTAAACCCAGAACAGCTCTGTTTCTCCCAGATCAAGGCCTTGAGAGGTTATAACATTTTTAACCGGGGCTATTCCTAATATTCTCCAGAATAACCTGGAACTTTCTTTATCAAAAATTACTTCTTCCTTAATATGAAATTTATAAAAAGAATCAAGGTTTACTTCAGCTACGGTTTCTTTGTATCCTGTAACGTTTCCCAAAGAATCATACATAGGAACTGAAACACTTCCTCCGGAAACCACTTTAGCAACTTCTGCTACAGTCATCGGGGTTGTAAATCGATCATCAACCTGGTTAAATACGGTTACGCCACCTTTATCAGGGCCATCTTGTATTGCTTTAAATAGTATAGAGATAAACCGCTGGTTGCCATTATTATCATTTGCTGCATAACGGAAAGGAAGATTCATCTTTTCACGGGTATCTATCTCTCTCCATACCTTTTGCCTGTAAACTGCATCATCTTCACGTAAATGCTCATAAGCAAGCGGAGTCCTCTCAGTTACAAGATTGCGCTCGATGGCGTCATTTGGTCGCAAAGATTTTTTTACATTTGGAATAGGAAGGCTGTCAATTTTAGGCTGAGCGATTACTACAGCCGTATCTGCTTTGGCAGCCGGACTAATTTTAGCCTTTGTACGGGAATTAGTAGTTTTCTTTGCGGTCGTACGTTTTTTTACAGTACGGGTCGTCGGCTTCTTTTTTTTTGCCTGCGCATCAGCAACATAGCCAACCATTGCAAAGCATAAAAGCAGCATTAAACATTTTCCAATTATTTTTTTCATAACCATTTTATTTATTCTTTAATATAATTTCTTAGTATAATAAAAAACCCGGACCAGGAATTGACCGCACCACTTTATCCGGACCTTGAACTTTTACATTATCAAAATTAACTGATGAGCCAGGGATACATTTTTGTAACTGTGCCGAAATACCTCCAAGGTTTCCACCGGAAATTGTGGCGGATTGAACACTTGGAAAATTTGCGCCTGAGAAATATACAGTTGCGCTAACAACGCTGAATCTCGCATCAAAATCAAAATTTTCCAGATCTGCCCTCGCAAATTGTTGGTTTTTAAATACTACCGATTGAATTCTTCCACCACTGCTTGGGCCAACTTTTAAAATAGGATCAGGAATTCTTTTAATTCTGAAATCATAAGAACTGTTTTTACCATCTGCATTTACATTAATGGTTGTTTTACCTACTGCACTTACATTTACAATATATTTTCCCGTGCCGCCTGCAGAAGATAAACTTCCTGACGTCATCGAGACATGAGTTTTATCCCACCCTGTTCCTGAAGAAATCGTCACGGGGTTTGGAACTCCAATGTAAAACACATTCATTTTATCTAGCATTACTGCCGCACCTCCAGGGGTTCCCACAGTATATTTTACTGGCATCGATTTGGTTTGAATTTTATTATTTTCGTCCCTAAAAGATACGTTGACATTTACTGTACGTTCGCCTGAACCACCACTTACTGTTGTTGTATAAGTTCCCTGACCATTTGAAACATTAACATTGCTACCATTGATAGAAATCGTAGGGGCTGCAGCAGAACTGTAAGCTCCTACACCTGCAGTAATTTGCAATTCCTGGCCAGGCATTAAGTAATTTGAATTTTGGCCAACTAATACACCAACCTGATCCATATGCACTTCAACGGCTCCTATTTGATTATGACAATAAGTGACGATTTCGCTTTCTGCATTCTTAACATTATTTTGGAACTTACTAAGCATGGTTAATGCAGCAATAGTCGGTGTCATGTGGAAAAAGGATTGTGTAAAATCTTTTTCAGTTCCATCCTGGCTTAACGGAGGTTTAATATTTACCGGAAAAGTGGCTTCGAACTGAGCCTTTATAGACGGATCTATGTTAAGCATATCTTGTTTATATTTTTGTAATCTTGCTTCAAGATCTTTTCCTTTTCCATTAGTCTCAAACAACCTGGTTGAAGCATCAAGGTTATCCATTCTGTAATCTTCAACGCTATCTTTTTTTACCTTGTCCCACCTCATTTTAAGATCTGCCCCTTTTTTCAAGTCATATTTAAGGCTTTCAATATAACTGCTCAGACTTTCAGAATACTTTTTAGCAGCCATTGCTTTTGGTTCCCAAATTACAGCCTTATCGTGCGATTGAGGATTCGCAAGTTTATCTCCCAATGATTTATAAATTGTTTCATTCGAAGAAGTAATATTCTCATTAGAAGTTATTAAACTTGTATTTACGACTCTAAATGCATTAATGACTTCATTAGATACATTCAAGGCTAAGATAGCGGTAAGTACCAGGTACATGATGTTGATCATTTTCTGCCGCGGTTCTCTAGGTAAGGCCATGATATTATTTTTACTGTGTTAGTTAGTTAAATTGGATTATAAATTTTTTTATTGTCTTCCCTGCATAGCGCTTAGCATATTGCCATATACCTGGTTTAGCTTGCCAAGGTTATTTGCCAAAGCACCTATTTGTTCTTTAGCAGATTGAGCATCACCAACAGTTGACATCATTACTTCACTCGCCTGTGCCATTTTACCGTAAAAACTGTTAAGTGCTTTAAGATGATTGTTGCTTTCATTTAGTTCCAGTTCATAAATAGTATTTAATGACCCAAGATTTTTTGTAAGCACCTGCACCTGATTGTGAAAACCTTTAGCGCTGTCAGCAGCACTATTAAAGCTGCTCATCGTATTAGCAGAATTTACATAGGCATCCTTCATCATTCCAAGAGCTGATGTGGCTTCT
>JACDBU010000041.1 GCA_013694745.1 Chitinophagaceae bacterium | reverse complement strand
CCATTGTATGGCCCAGATATCATAATCGCCAATACGTGGATAAATACCTTTTGGATCAATATGATCTTCCGGTTGTGCAACATAATTAAACCTGGCATAATCCATAATTGATGCCGTATGACCATGTGCTTCAACCCAAGCTTTATTTCTCAGTAACTCTACCGGTGTTTTACTACTGCTGCCCATGTTGTGACGTAACCCAAGTGTGTGCCCAACTTCGTGGGATGATACGAAACGTATGAGATCTCCCATGAGGGCATCATCAAAAACCATTTTACGTGCACGCGGGTCAATGGCTGCGGCCTGTACAAAATACCAGTTCTGTAACAATTGCATTACATTATGGTACCAGCCGATATGGCTTTCAAAAATTTCACCACTTCGCGGGTCATGAACATTGGGTCCGTAAGCATTTGATATTTCACTCGCGAGGTAACGGATTGCAGAATAATTGGCTCCTTCCAAACTCATGCTGCTGTCGGCCGGCCATACTTTACCAACTATTGCATTTTTAAAACCAGCTTTTTCGAATGCTTTCTGCCAATCATTGATACCCTGGATTAAATACGGTTGCCACTTGGTGGGGGTTGCCGGATCTATATAATAAACAATTTGTTTTTTTGGTTCAACAAGTTCTCCACGTTTGTATTTTTCTATATCCTCCGGCTTTGGTTCAAGTCTCCAGCGAAGTATGAAAGCTTCCCGTTTTGCCCTTTGCGTGGTATCTAAAAATTCTGTTACCTGGTCAGCAAAATAACCTACGCGGGGATCAAAAAACCTCCGTTGCATAGGAACATTAGGCAATTTTATAAAGGAGGTATTAACCTCTATCGTAACGGCTCCTGTTGCAAATGCACCTGGCAAAGTTTGGCCCTGTGGTGTGGGGCTTGGACCGCCGAAAGAAGGTGGGGGCGGTGTGGATGTATATGTTTTTACGGTGCGCACTTCTGTGTTTTGTCCAAATGTGTGAATGGATTCAATGTAAGAACGATCAGTGGCAATGGCGCTGAGGTTCATTGAGCGTTTAGCATTGGGATCCAAAGAAACAACCTGGTTATCACCCTTGAAAAAATCGGTAACATCAATAATAACCCCGTCATTATTTTTACTGTATGCCTTAATATCGAAGGCGGCAGCAATGGGATCAATATTGGAATTCTTTACAGCATTGTAAATCGGTTTTGTACTGTCTGGCGATGAAACAATGTTTAGTGTTGTGCGTAAAAATAATTTGTGTTCCGGCCCCATATCAAAACGCAGTACATTTTCATTAGCTTCCTCCCCTCCGTAAGTAGAAGCACCAGCCGCCATGCGAACGAAACGGGTGACTGCTAAAAAATCTTTTCCTAACAAGGAATACGGAATTTCGAAATAATATTTATCGTCCTGCCATAAAACATTTATCAATCCTTTTTGGGCTCGTAATTTTGTTGAATCAAAAAATACTTTAAAAGGCTTTGGCTCAGTTTTAACTTCCGTTTTAGCAGCGCCTGATGCAGCTGTGGTGGCGGTTGTTCCTGCCGGTGGTGTTTTAGAAGTATTTTTTGCGGTTGTATTTTTCTGATTTTTAGAAACAGCACAACCACTTGCTATAATGCATGCCAGCCCGGTGGCAACAATTAATGAATTCAGCTTCATATAGAGTATAATTTTTAGGAATGGAAATATATGATTTTTCCATTTTATCCTGCTTTATTATTTTCATTTATTCGTTTAGCTGAAGCAGGATATTAATATTGGTTCATAATTTGTAAAGTTTTTTTACTATAAAATTTGTATGGATAAAATATTAAAAAAAATTCCGGAGATAACGCTTTTATTCTGGATAACAAAAATTACCGCCACCACTCTTGGCGAAACAGCAGGTGACCTGCTCTCTATGACCATGAACGTTGGTTACGCCATCAGTTCAATTATTTTAATTGGCTTTTTTTTCGTTACAGTAACTGCACAACTTATTGTGAAACATTATATACCTACCCTGTACTGGATTGTTATCGTTGCAACCAGTACAGCGGGAACTACCATGTCGGATTACATGGATCGCACACTGCATCTTGGGTATGCATTAGGTGCATCGATACTGGTTACTATTTTAATAATTGTGTTAATTGTTTGGCGACTGACTGAAAAAACAATCTCAGTAGATCACATAAAAACAAGGAGAGCAGAAATGTTTTACTGGACTGCAATTTTGTTTTCCAATACGCTTGGTACAGCCTTAGGAGATTTTTTGGCAGACAGTTCGGGACTTGGGTTTTTAGGAAGCGCCTTGCTGATAACAGGGGTTTTAGTTTTAGTAATACTTGCCCATTATTTCACTAAAATATCATCTGTTGTTTTATTCTGGATCGCCTTTGTATTAACCCGCCCTTTTGGTGCCACTTTTGGAGATCTGCTTACAAAATCGCATGAAAAAGGTGGCATGGACCTGGGCACAAAAGGCTCTTCGATGGTGCTGTTTGGTTTCCTTGTAGTACTGGTGATCTATGAATCTATGAAAGAAAAACCAAAAAAATTAAAAGCGATAAGGAAGAGAAATTAAAAAATAATAAGGTTACATTTTTTTTTCATTTGCTTTAAGCACCCTGATAAAATTTTCGCTGGTTATTTTTTTTATATCGGCGATGGAATAGCCGATCTTTTTTAATTCCGTTACAATTAGCGGGTAATCACTTACATCATTCATTTGCATGGGAAAAGATTCTGCACCATCAAAATCAGAACCAATGCCTACATGATCTGCCCCGATCAATTTTACAATGTAATTAATGTGCTTTATAAGCATGCTCAATGGAGGCCGGAACTTATCAGTTTCTGCCTGGTACATGTGAAATAAATGTATGATTCCAAGGTCTGCATCTTTGAAAAGAATGGTAAGGGAATCCACTTCTTTTTTATGAAGTTCTAAAAATTCATTGTGTTGTTTATCGTAGCTGCTATCTAAAAATCCACTATAGAAATTTATAAAAACCACTCCGCCATTTTTTTTCAGTGCAAGTAACTGAGCATCCTTTAAATTTCTACGATGCGGGTTTAATGCATATGCGCAGCTATGTGATGCGATCACCGGTTTTTTCGTGGTCGCCAGTACATCGTAAAATGTTTTTTCTCCAACATGTGAAACATCGATCATAACTCCTAACTGGTTAAGGTGCTCAACAATTTGTTTTCCGTATGCAGTTAAACCAATAAAAGGCAGCGAATCTTTTTTAGTAACCTCGTCTCTTGCAGAGGTAGCCCAGGTGGTACTGTTGTTCCAAGTCAGCGTTAAATAACGCATGCCCCGGTAAAAGAGGCTATCAATATAATCCATCCTTCCTTCAATCATATGGCCACCTTCCACACCAATGAGTGCGGCAAGTTTTTGCTGCCGAAGAGTGGTTGCCAGCTGGGCGGCATTTTTAACCAGTTGTATCTTACCTGGGTTTCTTTTTATAAGTGCATAAAGAGAATCTATCTCACTGTTTGCCATCGCATATGCCTTGCCGTTACCATATACCTCATCACACCAAACAGAAAAAACCTGTGCAGCGAGATTCCCTCGTTTTGCTTTCGGCAGATCAAAATTAGTTTCAGGTTGTTCTTTTGCAAGGTCAGCGCCGGTTATCATTTGATTAGATAAAATATCATTGTGGGTATCAATGAAAACAATTTTATCTGGCTGCACCTGGGCAGATGCTAAGCTTGATAGTATTGTAAAAAGAAAGGAGATAATTACACTGCAAGATTTCATTTTATGTAATATTATTCATAAAACAGCAAAATTCCGGGATTAAAAATCTTTTTGCATTAATGCTGTATGTTTTAGAAAGGTAATGAATGGGTTTGATAAAAAGAAGTATACAGCCACTGATATAATCAGGAGGTATTATTATCTTGCAACTTAAAAAAAAACATATGCCAACAGAACAATATCATGAACCCGCACAGGAATTATCAGAAGAGACAAGAACATTTGCCCGTATGATACAGTCAATGATAGAGGAAGCAGATGCGATCAACTGGTATGAGCAAAGAATAAGTGTAGAGAAAGATAAGGCTGCAAAAGCAATTATGACAAATGCCCAGAAAGAAGAGTTCAAACATTTTAGTATGGATCTTGAATTTTTATTGAGAAAAAAAAGCGACTGGAAAACGATGATACAAACCGTAGTGGGGAAGTCTGGAGATATTGTAAAAAATGCAGAGAAAGGCGAAGATAAAATAGATTGAAAAAGTAATTCTTAAAAATCAATATTTTCTATCCCAATACCCAGGGCATTTGTATAAATAATTTTACCATTATCAAAGGTTACACCTTTGGCAATATCTTCTGCTAATAACAGTGGTCCGTCCATATCAACATGATCCAGCAATGGCAATAGCTGTGCTATTGCAGAAGTTCCCACAGATGATTCATTCATGCTGCCAATCATAAGTTTCATATTTAATTCCCTGGCCCTTGTGATCATTCTTTTAGCGGGTGTAAGGCCGCTGCATTTTGTGAGTTTTATATTTATGCCATGGAAATAGCCTGCACATTTGTCCACATCTTTTTCTGATACACAACTTTCATCGGCAAACAATGGAAGAGGCGAATTTTTAAAAAGAAATTGCATTCCTTCCCAATCATCTTTAGCAAGAGGCTGTTCAATAAATTCAACACCAAGATCTTTAAAAACATTTATTTTTTCCAGAGCATCTTCTGCCTTCCAGGCAGCATTTGCATCAACACGGAAAATTGCATTGGTATGTTTACGCAGTGCAGAAATTATTTCAACGTCCTGATCTGTGCCCAGTTTAATTTTATAAACCGGCCAGGGCATTGCCTGCATTTTTTTAACCATTAAAGGAATGGTATCAATGCCAATTGTAAGATCGGTTAAAGAGTTATTAGAAATATCAAATCCCCACAACTGGTACAATTGCTTTCGTTTCATTTTTCCAAACAGATCCCACCCCGCCATATCCAACGCACAAACTAAAAAGGGATTTTGAGGAAAAAGGTGGTGCAAATAATGCCAATATCGTTCCGGATCTGTAAAGGAAAATTTTTCTATGAATTGCTTTTTTGATTCAATATCGGCTATCATTTGTACCACCGGGATATTATAATAGCTAATTGCAGGTGCTTCGCCATAAGCCTTTATACCAAAGTGTTCCAGCTCAACAACAAGAGTGGGCTGATGCGTTTTTGTACCCCTGGAAATGGTGAATGGATATTTGAAAGGAAGATTATATGTTTTATATTTTATCTTCATGAATATTGAAGAGCCGTATGTCTTTGATCTTATCGCCCGCTTTCCTTTATTTTTGTTTTAAGATCTTTATTGAATTCTTTTTGCTTTACCAGGTCTTCAAGATTGATATGCATCCGGTACCCCCAGTAATGTTTTGGATCAGATGGAATATTGATTCGTTCTTCATCCGGGTTTTCTCTCCGCAATGTTTCGCTCATGCCCAAAATATCCTGTACCTGGAAAATACTCCACATGGCAGGAGAATATAAGTGCTGTAAAATGATCTCTTTATTGATCCATGGTTCGCAAAAAAATGGTGCTATCCCATAATGCCCAAGAATATAATTGTAAAATTTTTGCGTGTTGTTCCGGTCTTCCTGCCACCAGCCACGGATGGTACTCATATCATGCGTGGATGGGGTAACAACGGATAAGTAAGGTGCATCTTTGGGATGAAAAAATTCGGTAGCAGGGTTCTTTGGCATGCGCTGGATTTCGAGGCTCAGAATACCAAGTCGTCGCATAACATCAGGCACACAATCCGGTACCATTCCCAGGTCTTCACCACAAACCAGCATGTTAGTGCTGTGCTTAAGTTCGGGTAATTTTTTCATTGCCTCTCTTTTCCAAAATACATCCTGCCGCCTAAAAAAATAATCTATATAAAGATCAAAAAGCTGTTGTTTCGTTTCCGAGGCTAATTGATTATAAGAGGCGGTTTTATCCATTGCGATCCTGAAATGAAATTGATCTTCGTTGCTGGTAGAATTTTCTTTGTCCTTAATTAATATAACGTTGCTTATAAGGTTATATAATCCCTGCTTTATAAATTCTTTTTCTGCAGGATTGAGATGGAAATGCTCTTCAACTTTTCTTTGAGTATTGTATTGTTCTTTTAAATGATATACATCATCAAAAACATCCAGGAATTTATTTTTTACATACACAGATTCTTCATTGAATACTTCTGTTACAATAGAATCGGTGATAAAAGGTTTGCAATAACGGTCACGGTTAAACCAAATTCCTTTTTGTGTAAATTCATTAACATTAATTGGTATGGCGGGAATAAACCGTCCCATCACACCTTCTACAGCATTCGACGGAATAGACCAAATACGGAAGAATCCAAGAACATGATCTATCCTGAAAGCATCAAAATAATTGCTCATCTGATGAAAACGATTGCGCCACCACAAAAAATTATCTTCCTGCATTTTTTGCCAGTTGTAGGTTGGGAAACCCCAGTTCTGTCCTTTTACGGCAAAATCATCAGGCGGTGCACCCGCCTGTTCATCCATATTATACAATTCGGGATTCATCCAGGCATCGCAACCATACCGGTATATACCAATAGGAATATCTCCTTTAATTATGATCTTTTTTTTATGGGCATAAACTACCGCTTCATTTAATTGCAAATGCAAATGGTACTGCACAAAATAAAAGAAAGCTATCTTATCATATTGTTTTTGAGACGGAGCTGTTAATTTATTTATGGCATCACTTTCATAAACCTGGTGCGTTTTCCATTTGGTAAAATCCGATGTGCTGTTTTTATCCCGCAGGTAACAGAATGCCGCATAAGGCACAAGCCAGTTACGATTGAGTTCAAAAAAATTCAAATAATCAGGATCAATTTTTAATGCTTCTTTTTTAAGCTCATACAATTCCCGGAGAGCGGCCAGTTTAAATTTTAAAACCTGCTCATAATCATATGCTGCAAGATTATTCAACTGCCGCTGTTTTCGTTTAAGGGGTTCAATAACAGAAGCATATTTGCTGCCGGCAACATTTTCAAGTCTGATATATAATGGATGCAGGGCAAAAGCAGAAATAGCAGCGTATGGATATGAATCTAACCATGATGAGGTTGCCGTGGTATCGCTTATTGGCAACAATTGGATGAGTGAAAGGCCTGTTTCCACTGCCCAGTCGGCTAGTAATTTTATATCTGCAAACTCCCCTATCCCAAAACTTTTTTTTGATCGTAAGCTGAATACAGGAATGGCAACACCTGCTCCTTTCCAAAATCTTTTCACCCATACAAATCCATCATGTAAAACAGTGGTGTTATTTTTTACAGGTGCATCTGTTAACACCCGGTCTTCACCAATTTCAAATTCGAAAGTTTTACTGTGAATATTATAGACCCCATATTTATAACGCAGCGGGAATTTATCTTTCGACAGGTTCAATTTTACCGAGAACCATTCCGACTGCTGCTGCATTGGAATGAGTTGTTGCACATCCCAGTTTTTAAAAGTTGCGCCAGTTCCACTGATACATACCCATTCATCAGGGCATAGCAAAGGGGCTTTTATTTTAAACTCATGTGTGGGATCCGTAGATGGTTTTAATTTTGGAATTTTACTTTGAGGAGTAAGTAATATTTCTTTAAAGGGCTTTGATAAAAATACATTATCAATAACTTCCTCGCCATTCCATGTATCGATTAAAGTGAGATCCTGTTTTTTAGTACCAGGAAAATAAATATTTCTCGCTGTTTCAGCTTCTGTTACTTCCAGCCCATCAATGTCTTTTAAACTATACCAGTAATGCACTGGTGCTGACACTAGCGGTTGTTTTATTTCTAATGAGGCGTACCAAAAATTTTCGTTTAAATAAGTAAGCGGTATCCGGATGGGACCGGGAGCCATTGCTTCAAAATTTCCAGACACCAATAATGTCTGACCAAAACTTGAACGGTAACGCAAAGAGAAATGGATCGTCATTTAAAAGAGAGGGTTAAGAGGCGGTAATTTAATTGGTTTACCCCAGAATAAAAATTCACATTAAAAAGTAATAGCGGTATCCTGGCCCATGGACTTAAAGAATGTTACTCATCAGAAGAAAAAAAGCACGCCAAACACGATAAGTAACAACATTGATACGCCAAAACCCAGCCACACAGATTTTAGTTTATTAGGATTGTTTTTAGTGATGTATGCTAAAAACACAGGAGCCAGAGCAACTGCAAAAAACACCCCCAGGCTGCCTACATAAATAGCCGAAACAATGGGAGCAGCAAGGCCGAGCAACAACCAGAAATAGCTGGGTTTGAAGGGTGGTCGTTTATTTTCAAAAAAATAGTCTGATACTTTAAGGTCCGGATTTTTTTTAAGATCGTGGCGCATCTTTATTTTGAGAACATCAAAACTCAACCGTTGAAAAAAATTCATTTTTTTACCGGTCATGGCCGAGAATTCCTGAGAAGATAATTTTACAAACTCGCTTGCCTGTAAATATTTATCAGCCGGCGGCACCTCATTCGCTTCGTGTTTTATTATTGAAAACCCATATGAAGTATAGGAAGCTATCGAAAAGAAAAAAAAGAGAAGGAATGAAATTTTTCGCATAGTGCAGGTATTTAAAATATTAAGAAGCACCAAAATACAAAAAAGTGTTTAACTGAACGTTTTTCTATTTATAAAAAAAGCTGCCCGTTTTGGGCAGCTTTTCAGGACTATTCAAGACTTTTTATTTAACCTCTTCAAACTCCGCATCGGTTACATTCTCCGCATTTGGTTCTTCAGCAGGGCCACCTGGATGCTGCGGTTGTCCATCACCGTTAGGTTGACCTTCTGCACCACCTGCAGCCTGTGAAGCTTTGTATAATTCTTCACTTGCTGCGGTCCAGGCCGTATTCATTTCGGCAAGCGCCGTATCAATTGCGGCAATATCCTGCAGCTTATGCGCTTCTTTCAGTTTGGTTAATGCACTTTCAATCGGTTCTTTTTTATCTGCAGGAATTTTATCCCCGTATTCTTTTATCTGCTTTTCAGTCTGGAATATAAGACTATCCGCCTGGTTGATCTTCTCAACCTTTTCTTTCGCCACTTTATCAGTTGCTTCGTTGGCCTTTGCCTCGTTTTTCATCTTTTCAATCTCTTCTTTGCTCAAGCCGCTACCAGCCTCTATCCTGATATTATGTGATTTGCCCGTTCCTTTATCTTTTGCGGTAACATTAAGGATACCGTTAGCATCAATATCAAAGGTTACTTCAACCTGCGGAACCCCTCTTGGTGCAGGAGGTATACCATCAAGATTAAATGTTCCCAGGCTTTTATTTTGAGGTGCCATTGGCCGCTCACCCTGTAGAATATGTATCTGTACGCCGGGCTGGTTATCGCTGGCCGTAGAAAAAACTTCTGTCTTTTTTGTTGGTATGGTAGTGTTGCTGTCAATTAGCCTTGTCATAACTCCGCCCATGGTTTCAATACCTAATGAAAGCGGCGTAACATCAAGAAGCAATACATCTTTTACTTCACCCGTTAATACACCTCCCTGGATGGCAGCACCAATTGCTACCACTTCATCAGGGTTAACGCCTTTATGTGGTTTTCTTCCAAAGAACTGTTCAACCAGCTCCTGTACTTTTGGTATGCGCGTACTACCACCTACCAGTATCACTTCGTTTATGGCTGACTTATCCAGACCGGCATCTTTCAATGCAAGCTCACAAGGCTTAAGACACCTTGCAAATAATTCATCAGACAGTTGCTCAAATTTTGCACGTGTTAATTTTTTAACAAGATGCTTTGGCACACTATCTACAGCTGTGATGTATGGTAGATTTATTTCTGTTTCGCTGGATGAGGATAATTCTACTTTAGCTTTTTCAGATGCCTCTTTCAACCGCTGCCAGCTCATTGGATCTTTGCGCAGGTCAATAGCCTCATCTTTTTTAAATTCATCTGCCAGCCAGTCCATGATCACTTTATCAAAATCATCGCCACCCAGATGGGTATCTCCATTGGTTGATTTTACTTCAAACACCCCTTCACCCAACTCCAGGATAGAGATATCAAACGTTCCGCCGCCAAGATCAAACACGGCAATTTTTTGATCAATATTCTTTTTATCCAAGCCATAAGCCAGCGCCGCAGCTGTTGGTTCATTTATGATACGTCTAACTGTTAAACCAGCTATTTCGCCTGCTTCTTTGGTGGCCTGCCGTTGTGCATCATTAAAATATGCCGGAACAGTAATAACCGCTTCAGATATTTCCTGACCTAAATAATCTTCAGCAGTTTTTTTCATCTTCTGTAAGATCATTGCAGAAACTTCCTGTGGCGTATATTGTCTTCCATCTATATCTATCCTAACCGTATCATTGTCACCTTTAACTACTTTATAACTCCAGTGGCCTGCTTCATTCGTTACTTCATCCCACTTATGCCCCATGAAACGTTTAACACTCATGATCGTATTCTGGGCATTGGTTATTGCCTGCCTTTTAGCAGGGTCTCCAACTTTTCGCTCTCCATTTTTTAAAAATGCCACGACAGATGGGGTTGTACGGCGCCCTTCGTCATTTGCAATAACAACAGGCTCGTTCCCTTCCATAACTGCCACACAGCTATTGGTGGTTCCCAGATCTATCCCTATTATCTTTCCCATATTATATTATTTTGTTTAAGCTGAATTGACAAGGTTTATGCCAATGATTTTATTATGCAAAAATGGCAGAAAATAATGCTTTGAGGTGTGTAACCCTGTTAGTTACTGATTTCTTATTCCTGCTTATATCTCGTGACTTTCTTTCCTTTCTCTGAATGTAAAATGTTTTTGGGAGAGGTAGCTAAAAAGAACAATAAAACAGGTTGCGAATATCCTGGCAACAGTGGGGTAAAAATTCATGTATTCCACCATTATTTTAAGAAAGGCATAATTGAGGAAAAGGTTGATGATCACTACAAGTACATACCTGAATAACTGGATGCTTCCCTGCAGGTAGGAATTATTGAACACAATATATTTAGATAAAAGAAAGCCTACTGGGAAACTAATACAGAACGACATCCACAACGCAGCAATATGGGGTTTAAAGACAATGAAATGCAGATCGAGATTTTGTTTTTGAAGAATGTAATTGTAGCTGTAAAAAAAGATCAGAATATCCAGTAGGGTATTGCTTCCGCCACAAACTGCATACCTGAAGGTCTGTACATTCATCACCCGCTTAAATGGCGGGTAAAAGAAATCAATAAACCTTATGATAATTTGTTTCATCTGATAATGAAAATAGGATAAAACTATTTCAACTCTTGTTCTCAGCGGATAAAAAATATTCACCGCAGAGAAAAGAGAAGCAGAGGTTTCGCAGAGTAATCCCCGTAAACTCTTTCAAATCTTGTTCTCAGCGGTAGAAAAAATTTCTCTGCGTAAACTCTTTTAACTCATGTTCTCTGCGGTAAAAAAATATTTTCTCTGCAGCATTTTCAAAATAAAAAACCCAATCGCCAAAATATGGAGACCGGGCTTTTGCTATTATTAAATTTGAAAATAATTAAAAGGCATACCTAAATGCAAGACCTAAAGCAAAATTGGTATTCTGATTTGGAGCCAATTCAAAGAATGGATCAAAGCTCACTGCAAAATCAATTGGTGCACTTGGAATTTTGTAATCAACCCCACCGGTGAGCCTAAGATCAAACGCAGTACTGTTACCACTTTTTGACGAAAAGGCGATTAATCCACCACCCCCAACAAAATATTTTAATCCCGGGGCATTTGATATTGTACCATGCCACTCATACAAACCTTCCACGCCTATTGCATTGTTACCAAAAAGCAAAGAGCCATCAATTGCACTTGCTTCACTTATAAAATGCTTTACATTTATCCCGCCAAAAGTGCCGTTTCCTACATACACTTTACCGC
>JACDBU010000037.1 GCA_013694745.1 Chitinophagaceae bacterium | reverse complement strand
GCCATAGCAGGTGCATTACCTTGTGAGCCTTCATTTCCGCCACCCAGCAATTGCAGATTTTGTACCCGCATTCTTAACGTAGCGGCGGGCTGGTTCTCTTTATTCAGGTAACCATCTGCCTCAGGCGATCCTTCTGCATATACCTGTTTTCCTTTTTTTAAATACTGTGCAACAGCAGTCCTGTCGGTCCAGTAAGCACAATTTACCCAGGTTGTGCGTTCTTTTAAAGTGCCCTGGGCGTCTTTAAATTTTTCTGTGTGAGCCACATTGAAATTGATAACTGTTTTACCGTTCACTTCTTTTTGTATGCAATCTCCACCGAGATTACCTACGATTTGTAACTTGATCATAACTGTTTTTTTTAATTGTTAATCGATGTATCTGTACGGTCTCGTTTTAATTGTAAAAACGAAACAAAATCTCTATGATCATTGCATTGTCAATTCATTTTTTTGTTCAATGTGCTTACCGTGCTTTGCAGGTTGTTCACTAAACTGGCCAATGAATTTACATCCCATCTTTGCTGGTGGGTAATTTTATTTATCACAACCTGTGCCTGCCACATTTCAATTATGTCCTCTACATTCACCTGGTAAGGCTGGTAAACCGGGTTATCGCTAACAAGACTTACTTTATTTTTAGCACGATTGCTTTTTACAATTCTTTTATAAACAATTCCTTCATTGCGGCTTACTACGATGAAGGCCATGTTCGTTTTTGCATCATCAATATTTTCAATTTTTTCCCCAACAATTATACTGCCGCTTGGCGTGGGCAGCATACTATCCCCAATTATTTCAAAAGCGCGGTAATTACCACCGGTGAGCATCGGTAAGGTAAAGGTGTTGAGCTCATCAATAAATTCGCTGTCTGCATAACCGGCTAGATAGCCGGCAGCTGCTTTTACCGGAACAAAATGAATGATGTTCCTGTCTGCACTCATCATTTTTAATTGCCTGCGTTTTGCCAGGTAATTACTGCCCTGTATTACACTCAAATCTTTCCTGAATAATTCATCCAGGCTTACTTTAAAGATATCACTGATCACCTCCAGCACTTCCAAACGTGGTTCGGCACGCTCTTCTTCATAGGCTCCAACGAGGGATCTTTTAATGCCTAATTTATTGGCAAACTCTTCCTGGGTCCACCCCCGGAGCTTACGTAAGTATTTTAAATTTTGACCGGCTACTGCCATGGTAACTAATTTATTTAGTGTAAAAATACTAAATATTTTAGCTTTACCAAATTTATTTTAAATTATTTTAAATTATTTTAAAAATTTACAGGTGCTCATCATGCTGACTTAAATCAAGGCCCTGCAATTCACTTTGGCTGCTAACGCGTAGCGGACTTATCAAATCTGTGATCTTCAGCAACACGAATGTGCCACCAAAGGCATAAATAGAAGTGCCAAGCATGGCTATCAGTTGCGTCATAAATAATTTTGTGCCGCCAAAAAATAAACCATTATTTATTACTGCACTATTAATGTTTTTATGCGCGAATACACCGGTTAAAAGCATCCCTACAATGCCACCTATACCATGACACGGAAAAACATCGAGAGTATCATCGATTGAAGTTTTAGTACGCCATTCCACCATAAGATTACTGATGATGCTGCTCACAATCCCAACGGTAAGCGAATGTGGTACGCTGATAAAACCTGCTGCCGGGGTTATTGCCACGAGGCCAACAACATGGCTGAAGCCAGTGCTGCCCAGCCTGCACTCATGTGTACCACCGTGCCGCCGGCAAAATCCAGAACGCCTAACTTAGAAAGTATTCCATCCGGATGCCAGGTAGCATGCGCCAGGGGGCAATAAATAAAAAGACTGAACAAGACAATAAATAATATGTATGAGGTAAACCGAATGCGCTCTGCAAATGCGCCTGTAATTAATGCCGGTGTAATAATGGCAAATTTTAACTGGTAAAAAGCGAACAATAAAAGAGGTATGGTTGGTGCAAGCTTCCATGGCGCTCCTTCCACCATTCCCTTCATCATAAAAAAAGTAAAGGGATTACCGAAAAAGCCACCAACCGAATTGCCAAATGCAAGGCTGAAACCAACCACCACCCAAAGAATTGTTATGACTGCCATGCTAATAAAACTTTGCAACATGGTAGAAAGCACATTTTTTTTATTTACCATCCCGCCATAAAAAAAAGCAAGGCCGGGCGTCATCAACAATACGAGTGCCGTGGCTGTAAGCATCCAGGCTGTATCGGCGCCACTAATATTATATACACCAGGAGTGGTTTCCGGCACACCGGTATAAAATAAACTCAATGCAATAACACTAAGCAATAAAAAAAAGGGTATCAAAGCGCGTCGTGAAGTCATATAAAGTGTGTTTCAGAAATTTATGCTGTGAGCAACGATCCTTTAAAATTATTTCTGTACAATTATCTTCCCAGCTTTCATTACAAAGTGAACGTTTAATATAGCATTGATATTTGTATCAAGGTCACTATTGAAGGCAATGATATCTGCTGCGTATCCCGCTTTCAATATGCCAATGCGATCACTCCAGTTCAATTGTTTGCTCCCGTTGAGAGTAGCGAATTGCAACACCTGGGATATCTTAACGCCAGATTCATGATAACCGATAAGCGTTCTGAGGGATGGCTCGGAAAAAGGCATTTTGAAATCAACATAATCATCAGAGCCTGCAGCTATCGTTACCCCTTTTTTTATTGCCCTTTGTAAACGATCAGCAAGAAATTTTCGATAGCCCATTATATTTGCAGGCATGTTTTTATCATTGGGATAGGCAAGCTTACCATATTGCATGAATGAAACACTGTCCCCATCTGTAGGCACCAGTATCACTCCCTTCTTTGCCATTAATTCCAGCGTGGTGTCATCAACCTGGTAACCATGCTCAATGCCGTCAACCCCACCCATTACTGCGTTGTAGACCGCGGCATTATCTGTAGAATGTGCAGTTACCCTCAGCCCGTAACGATGAGCTTCCTTTACAATGGCTTTTATCTCATCAAGACTTAATCTTGTATTATTGGGTGTATTATTAGAATAAATTTTTATTACATCAGCCCCCTGCGTAATAT
>JACDBU010000176.1 GCA_013694745.1 Chitinophagaceae bacterium | reverse complement strand
CGATCATATATTGCTTCGAAATGCACTGTCAAACCTTATAAATTCATTTGAGGAATTTGAAGTTATCGCCATGGCAAGTAATGGTGAAGAGGTTTTGGAACAGGTAAAAATGGGAAACATTCCTAATTTGATTATACTTGATTTGAATATGCCTAAAATGAATGGCTATGATACAGCAAAATTTTTACAGTATAATTATCCGGATATAAACGTGCTGGTACTAACCATGTATGATTCGGAAATTGCCCTGATTCGCCTTTTACAGGTAGGCGTTAAAGGGTTTCTAAAAAAAGATATTGATCCTTTTGAAATGAAGCGGGCCATGCTTGCAGTTGCACAATCAGAATATTATTATTCAAATCATAATATTAATAAACTTACCAGTTTCCTCAGATCAAGTCATGATAATAAAGAACTCAGTAAAACCACATTGGACGATATAGAAATAGAGTTCCTGAAATTAAGCAGTACCGACATGACCTATAAAGAAATTGCAAATAAAATGAATATGAATCCCAGGAAAATTGATCATTATCGTGACAATTTATTTGAAAAGCTGGATGTAAAAAGTAGGGTTGGACTGGCAATGTATGCCATCAAAAATGGGCTGGTAAGTTTTTGATCAGTCAATAAGTTTGTTGCGCATTCCATACATTATTAACCCGCCAATTGTTTTTGCGCCTACTTTGCTTTTCATATTCTGGCGAATGGTTTCTATTGTGCGCGGACTTAAAAATATGATCTTCGATATTTCTTCCGTGGTTTTATCTTCAGATAGAAGCTGTAATATTTTTATTTCTTTTTCATTGAAACTGATGGGTACAACGCTGCCATAGTGCTGCCGCACATTTTTCTTTTGCATGAGCTTTCCCATTACGGCATTATTTACCAGGGCATTAAAATAAAAATCATCATTCATGCAGGTTAATATGGCTTCGTATATTTCTTCGGGATCTGTTGTTTTGGTGAGGTAGGCATTGGCACCCATTTCCATCATCCGGCTTATCATCTGCTGGTCATCATACATTGTAAGTACAATGATCTTAATATCCTCGTACTCTTTACGCAGCATGGCAATTGCATTGATACCGTCAATTTCAGGCATCCTGATATCCATTAGTAATACATCGGGTTTTTTTATGGCAACTTTGTGCATCAGGTCCTTACCATCCTCGGCCTCCCACAGCATCTTAAGGTTATCCTTGCCTGATAAAGCCATTTTTATTCCATCCCGGAAGATCTTATGATCATCTGCAATTGCGATTTTTATGATATTGGCCGCTGACATGTTGTTTTGGAAGGATTGAAATACTGGTACTTAACGTACTTAAATTAAAAGTAGTATAAAATTAAATAATAAATATTACCTGTGATTGTAAAGACAAATTAAAAATCCACGTATAAACCACGTATTTATACTATATCCCATCACGAATCTTTACGTCGTGAAACTTAGCAAACATACCAATCAGCAAAGTAATTATTACAATAGTAAAATAGGGCAATTCTGCTCTTTTATACTATTATGTATGCGATAACTTTGTATTGTTGATTGACATTGGAATGTTTTAATGTATTTATCCAAAATCCAAATTCAATGTCCCTATATAAAACCCATGTGCTGAATTTACCGGTGTCAATCAACTTTTTAAATTTATCTTCCCGCTTTTAAATCCAAATAACTGCCTCCCCGGTGGTCATAATTCCTATTTTTCTCCTTCTACGTAGGTTTACTATCGTATTAATCCTATAAACTCAATAGTAATTTTACTATATTGTGCTCGTATAATTACCCCTTTTTAGCTTTTAGAATTCAGCTTATATAGCTTGAAATGCTTTACCATGCTACGTTTGGGTAATTTATAAGGTGTTTATTTCGCTTTTGGCTATTGTCGTTTATTTTGAAATGTTAGAAGTTAGTGTTCTGATTTGACGACCAAAACCACTTTAAAATTACACATTATGACACAAGAACTCATTGAAACTAAAAATCTGGCTGAAGTAGGCGAAGACATTGGTCTAGCAGAAGGCGCAGCCTTGGTTAAAGCTTTCCAGGCTGAGAATCCTGATGCTACCCATGGATATTACATTGGAAGGAATATTCTTGAACAGATCTTAGCCCAGCCAGGATGTGTAGGAATTAATTTCCGTAAATGTTTAACTGAAACAAATCAGGAACATTTAGTTTATACTGGGGTAGATGCTGATAAAAAAGATATTTTAGAATATTCTTTAGTTAACAATACAGGTGATATTATCAAAAAAGATGGTATTGTGGCTGATAGAACTGGTAATAATGCGTGGGACTTTTGGGGACAGTTATGGGGTAGTATGTTTGGTAATTAATTAATTCATATAAATTGATTACTTTTGGCGGAAACTAGCTGTCATTTTAAAATACATTTACTATATAAGTAATATTTCGCTTTTTTTACCTTTATTTTTTTATTTTATATTCCAAAAGGATAAAAAATCTAAAAAGATAAAGGTAATTTTATTTTACATCCTTTATTCCATACTCACAGAAGCTCTTTTTTCAATTTTCCACAAAAAGAATTACGAATATATAATTTATGACGTATTTACAATTGTGGAATTCCTGGCCTTTTCCCTCTTCTTTTACTTTGTTGTTGAAAATAAAAACGTAAAAAAAATTATCCTGCCTGTTTCTTTCGTTTTTGGGATCTTTTGCATATTAGTCTATGGTTATTTTCAGAATCCGGATGATTTGAATTCGATAACTATAGGCATTGAAGCTGTGCTTATAATCATTTTTTGCATCTATTACTTTTTTGATCAATTAAAGAAAACAGATAATTTATTGATCTATGACAGTTTTGATTTTTGGATCATAATTTCATTCCTGATCTATTTTGCCGGTACTTTTTTTCTATATATTTATGCAGAAAGTATGGAGAAAAACGCAAACTTTACTAATGAATATACTCTAATCAACAGTTCATTTCTGATAATAAAAAATATTTTGCTTTCTATTGCTATGTTCATGAAAGTAAAAACAAAACGGATTTCCAAAATACCCGGTGATAGCCTGAATATGGATTGGCCAGATATTCAATCTTTAAGAAACTAAAACTAATCGTTCAAAAACGAAACATGTATTTTTTACAGGCTGAAGCTGCTAACAGAACAACCATTTTATTTTTAGGCACCATAGGGATGGCAGTAATGGCCATTGGCATTGTTTTGTTTGTAATATTTCACCAGCGAAAAGTGATCCGTTACCAGGAGCAAATGCAAAGGCTGGAAGAAGAAAAACAAAAAATGCTTTTAAAAGCTTCTATACGTTTCCAGGAAGAAGAAAGAACGAGGATAGCCGCTGATCTGCATGATGATGCAGGTCCACTTCTTGCCACCGCCCGCCTTTATCTTAACGAAAATCTTATACACCAGGAACCTGCTGTACAACTACAATCAATTTACAGTGCCAAGCAAATTATTGATGATGCCATCCAGCTGATACGCAATATTTCGCACAGCCTCATGCCTCCTACCCTCAAAAATTTTGGCTTAGAATCTGCCATGTCTGACCTGTTTCAAAAAATCAGTGGATCGGGTACACTCAATGCCAGCAGCCGTTTTCATGATTACCGGCATCGCCTGAAGCTTGAAAAAGAATTACTCATCTTCCGCGTTCTGCAGGAGCTTGTTACTAATATTCTCAAACACAGCAACACCGGTTTTATACACCTTACACAAAATACAAGTGGCAATAATATTTACTTCCGCATTCACCACGATGGGCAGGGAATTGTTCAACAGGAATTCGAAAAGCTGAGTCATAGTTCAAAAGGGCTTGGTCTGAAAAATATTGAAAGCAGGATCAATGTTTTAAAGGGACGGATATTTTTTGAAATAGATGCTTCCCATACGTATTACAAAGTTACCATTGAAGTGCCCAAGGAGCCAACGGAATAAATTGAACCACCCTATCCCTAACAATTCTATCTTTACTTATATTTATTATGGATATAATAAAAGTTGCCATAGCGGATGATCATAAAATTTTTAGAAAGGGCGTTATCCTCTCTCTAAGGCAGTATGCTAATATAAAATTTGTACTTGAAGCGGAAAATGGCCAGGAATTAATTGACAATATCGCTGAGGCCGCTCCGGACGTGGTTTTGATGGATTTAAAAATGCCCATAAAAGATGGGATCGAATCAACTAAATACCTGAACAAAAACTTTCCCACGATTAAGGTGATCATACTAACGATGTATGAAGATGAGCGCTTTGTTGGCCATTTAATGGATAGTGGCGCTAACGGATACCTTTTAAAAAATACAGAACCGGCAGAAATAAAGAGAGCTATTGGTGATGTAATGCGTACAGGATTTTACCTTAATAATTTTGTAAACAGGATTCTTATTAAAAAGAATTACGCAAAGCAAAAATTCAATCCAAATCTTAATAGTGAGGTAGTGGTAAGTGACCGAGAAAGAGAAGTGCTTACACTTGTTTGTATGGAATATACGGCGCAAGAAATAGCTCAAAAAATGGATATTAGTGCCCGCACGGTTGAAGCAATAAAAGACAGGCTCATGGAAAGATTCGGTGTAAAAAATTCTGTTGGACTGGTTTTTTATGCAATGAAAAATTCATTAATAGAATAATACATTTAAAATATCATCTCGGGTATTTCACCATTCACCAACAATCTGCCGGCGGTTTTATCTTTTATTTCCTGTACACTCACACCCGGCGCTCTTTCCAGCAATTCAAATCCATCAGGTGTAACATCTAACACAGCCAGTTCTGTTACAATTTTCTTTACACATTTTACGCCGGTGAGGGGTAATGTACATTTTGATAATAGTTTTGATTCTCCTTTTGGATTGGTATGCATCATCGCCACTATTATATTTTTTGCACTTGCTACCAAATCCATTGCGCCACCCATTCCTTTAACCATCTTTCCGGGTATTTTCCAGTTTGCAATGTCGCCCTCATCACTTACCTCCATTGCACCTAATACGGTAAGATGTACTTTTCCAGCGCGTATCATACCAAAGCTCATCGCACTGTCAAAAAATGCTGATCCTGGTAAAGTCGTAATGGTTTGCTTGCCGGCATTTATCAGGTCTGCATCTTCTTTCCCTTCCTCAGGAAATGGTCCCATACCTAACAAACCATTTTCTGATTGAAGCACTACATCAAGACCCTCAGGAATATAATTCGCCACAAGTGTAGGAATACCGATTCCAAGATTTACATAATATCCATCTTTCAATTCCTTCGCGATCCGTTGTGCTATCTGGTTTTTATCAAGCATAAGTAAATTATTAATAACTGATTAAAAATACCATTACTATTCTCCTGATCTTTTTATAACGGTGCGTTGCTCAATGCGTTTTTCATAACGCGTACCCTGGAATATGCGGTGCACATAAATACCTGGCGTATGAATAGCATTAGGATCCAAAACGCCCATTGGCACTAACTCTTCAACCTCCGCAATGGTTATTTTACCAGCCATTGCCATTAATGGGTTAAAATTTCTTGCAGTTTCTCTATAGATAAGATTGCCTGCGGCATCCCCTTTCCAGGCTTTTACAAGAGCAAAATCTGCATTGAAAGCATATTCAAGCAAATAATCTTTTCCGTTAAAATTTCTTGTTTCTTTTCCATCTGCAACCTCAGTACCAACACCGGCAGGGGTATATATAGCCGGCATTCCATAGCCTGAAGCCAAACATCGCGTAGCCAATGTTCCCTGCGGAATTAATTCAACCTCCAGTTCCCCCGACAATAATTGTCTTTCAAATTCTGCGTTTTCACCTACATACGAAGCGATCATTTTTTTTACCTGTCCCTGCTTCAGCATAAGGCCAATACCAAAATCATCCACGCCTGCATTGTTAGATATGCAGGTAAGGTTTTTGATATTCTTTTTTACTATTGCGGTAATACAGTTTTCAGGAATACCACATAATCCAAAACCGCCCAGCATAATAGCGGCGCCACTTTCCATATCAGCTATGCATTCATCGGCACTGTTAAATATTTTGTTCATACAAATTAATTTACGGCATGGGCAATTTCAAATTGGGAATTTTATTCAAAACTCTTTTCTGCTGTACATTTAAACTGTCAATAATATTATTGAGAATGGAAGGATGGTTTTTATAAAATGTCCAGCTGGTTGTAAGCTGCTCCCCGGAAATATTATGGATCGTTAATATCTTATTTATATATTCTTTTTTTGTACTGTCAATATCATTTTTTACCGTATCATTTTTTAATAATACCTGGGTCAATACATCTGCTTTTATCATATCCCATAAAATGCTTTGCATCATTTGGGGTTTAATAATATTTGAAGGGATAGAAGAATTATCAGCGCAGGAAAAAAACACGAGTGTTAAAGATAAAATTAAAAAAGCCCTTATCATTTTAATGCCTCTTTATATTTTGATGCATTTGAAATATCCATTTTTTGTAAAAATTCAAGTGCCCGTGTCTTATCCTGGGGGGTAGCTTTTGAAAATACTTTTATTAATTCCTGCGTTTTGCCCTGGAGGAAAAACTGGAGTATCATGGTATTTGGATTTTCCACATTAAAATTATTCAGCAGGCTCAGCACATTTAATGTTGCGCTCCTGGCTGCAATTTCATCATTATACAATTTATCCATACCAAGCCTGTAATAATCATAATACGCATCATGCATTATTGTATAGCGGCTGTTAAGCAAATTCTCCGATAGCCAGTACCTGTTGCGGGTTCCATCAAATGCCTTCCACCCCGTTATATCACGGCCTTCGGGAGCATTGTTCACAATATTCTGTGCTTTTTGAAAATAAACATTACCGCCTCTCTGGGAAAATGAATCATAATCCAGCCCAATAATAATATCAATATAATAAGCCAGTACAGCTGTAAGATTTGATGTGAGTGCATCTATCCCGGAAACACGGTTTTCATTAAAGTCTAATTGTTGAAACTCAACATATTTAAAAATCAAATTGTCGTCCTGGAAATTGATAACAGGAGATAAATAAGATGAATTGTATATTGGCCTGGCTGATTGAATGGTTAATGATGCTTTATACACATTCGCATCTCCGGTTGATTCAAGGTTTATTAAAAAACTGCAATCTATTTTTTCCTGTGGTGCAAAAACATCACTGGACCATTTGCGGTTATTGATAAAATCGTTTAAAGCTGATTCAAGTGTTTGAAAGGTTTTTTTATCAACATTATTTGCCACCCGGCTACTCGACACATTAACGCGTGCCCTTAATTCCTGTGCGGAGATGATTTTTACAAACGAAAGCAGCAATAAGAAAAAAAATATTTTACGCATTTTTATATTTAATAATGGTGTTAACAATATCCCTCGCTACCTGTTTTTTATCCTTTGTATTAAATAAATATTCATTCCCCTGTTTGTCAAAAATAGTGATTTTGTTAGTAGTGGTTCCAAATCCCGCACCAACATCATTCAGTGAATTCAGCACAATAAGATCAGCATTTTTTTCTTGTAATTTTTTTATTGCATTCTCTTTTTCATTATTGGTCTCCAGTGCAAACCCAACAAGAATTTGATCATCCTTTTTTATTTCACCTGCTTTCTTAAGAATATCCTTTGTTTTAATCAACGCGATATTCAAATCTTTTCCTTCCTTTTTTATTTTGATCCCTGACACATCAACCGGGGTAAAATCTGCTACAGCCGCTGCCATCACTATGATCTGGACCTGACTTATACAATCTAAACAAGCATTGTACATCTCATCGGCTGACTTCACATGAACGGTAAATATTCCGGTATTGGGTAACAAATCTGAAGGACCCAGGACCAATGTAACCTTTGCTCCTCTTTCCTGTAATTCTTCAGCAATGGTGACACCCATTTTACCTGATGAATAATTTCCAATAAATCTAACCGGGTCAATTTGTTCATAAGTTGGACCAGCAGTTACAAGCGCATTTATTCCTTTCAAGCTTTTTCCATCAAAAAAAAAATCCTGCAGGTATTGCATGATAACAGCAGGTTCAGCCATTCTGCCTTCACCGGTGAGCCCGCTCGCCAATTCACCTGTCTCCACCGGGATAACGAGATCTCCGGAATTTTCTATTAATTGCAAATTACTTTTTGTGGTAGCATGGAGCCACATATCTTCATCCATTGCCGGTGCAACAATAACTTTACAGGTAGCGGAGAGATATACCGCAAGTAGCAGGTTGTCACAAAATCCATTAGCCATTTTTGCAAGGGTATTACAACTTAAAGGCGCGATCAAAAACACATCTGCCCAGCGACCCAGCATTACATGATTGGACCATGATTTTTCAGTGAAAAGATCAGTGAGCACTTCATTTTTAGAAATCGTTGATAACGTTAAGGGGGTTACGAAATCTATAGCCGACGGGGTCATTATCACTTTAACTTCGGCATCGTTTTTTATTAGTAAACGAATAAGCAAAACAGTTTTATAGGCTGCTATACTGCCGGTAACGCCAACTAATATTTTTTTCCTTGTAAGCATGTCTGAATAAAAAACGACGATATGAATCGTCGTTAAAATTATATTTTCTTATTTAAAGATTATTATAAAAGTTTAATCTTTTAATTCATTAGCTGAAAAGATCATCCTCGCTTTTACGGTAATAGATTTTATCTTCCATAAATTCCTGGGTAGCCAGTAAAGCAGGGTTCGGCATTCTTTCATATGCTTTTGAAATTTCAATTTGCTCCTTATTCTCATGAATCTCTTCCAGGCTATCGGTATGACTGGCAAATTCTTCTAATTTATTATGCAATTCCTCTTTCAAAGTAATATTTATCTGGTTTGCTCTTTTTGCAACTACAGCAATTGATTCATATAAATTACCGGTTTTTGCTTTTACGTCCGAGAGATTTTTAGTCTCAACAACGTTACTGGTATTAGCGTTCTGCTGGCGTCTTAATTTGCTCATTTTTTATCTCTTTAATGTGATTTATACTTTGGTTACTATAACTTTCAGCTTCCTTTAATAATTTACTATCCGGGTAACGATCTGTAAAATCGTTATACTCTGTGGTTACTTTTTCATAACGTTCTTCCTGCTTATCTGGTACACTAAGCCTTGCAAACTCGTAATAAGATTTTATAGACATCAATTTATATTCTTCCCCACTTGCTGATTCAGGGTAATTAAATAAAAGGTTGGAAAACCCTAAACCTGCAGCCCTGTACTGTTGCAATTTATAATATAATGCAGCACTCCTGTACTCTTTAGATTCAAGCTTTGCACGGCATTTATCGATAACATCATTTGCTTCTTTTATTTTTAATGAACCCGGGTGCGTATTGATAAATGTTTGCATCATCCCTATTGCTTTAAGGGTATTGGTCTGGTCAAGTTCAACTTTAGGTGACTGCAAATAAAATGTATAAGCATGAAGAAAAGCAATTTCATCAGCCTTAGGACTGTTTGGAAAAACTTCTAAAAAGCCTTTGAAATTATTTTCTGATTCTTCATAATTATGCTGGTAATAAGAAGCATATGCAAATTTATAATACAGGTCTTCAAACTTATCCGTGCCTTTAAAAACGGGGAATAATTCGAGGTACAATTCTTCTGCCTGCTTGTATTTTTTATTTGCATATAATTCATCCGCTTTTTTTAATTTAAACTCGTAATCTGTACTCTTTAGTATTTTTTCAAATTTACTGGAGCAGGATACCAATAATACGGAAATGAACAATCCAAATAATATTTTCATAAAGCGTTGCAAAATTAAGTGATTTTAAACAAAAATGAACGGATTTATCGTGCTTTCAAAAAACAGGCAGTTAATTTTTTGGTAATTGAATTTTCTAAATAAAAAACCCCTCCCGAAAACGGGAAGGGTTATCATTGAGCAAAAAGTGAAAATCTTATTTAGCCATTCCTTTAATATCAATTGTATTTGCATCTCCACCACCAACTTCGCAATTGACAGAGATCCTGTCACCACTTATGCCTTCTGTTTCCATGAGGTAAGTTTTAACAGCTCCAGTTCTTCTGTTGCAAAGAGCCTGAGAAGCTTTAGAAGCAGCAGGGTAACCTGTAATAGTGATATTACAATTTGCACTGTTCTTCATTTTGCTAGCAACAGTTGCTAACATTGCTTTTGCATCTGCACTTAATGAACCCATATTTCCTCTGAAGGAAACACTTGGTAGATCACCTATAGTACAAGTATTCATTGTTGAATCCATAGCCATCCTGTTTTGGCAACAAGCTGGATCAGGACATTTACCAACACCATCAGCATCAACTGGCTGGCAATAAGTAGGAGTAATTTTTTCTTTGTCTTTACAATCCGGAACACCATCACCATCTGTATCAAGTGAAACACCATGAGTGTCTACTGCACAACCTGCCGGAGTGTTTGGTTCTTTATCAAGCTGATCAATAACACCATCACCATCTGTATCATCCAAAATTGGTTTTGGAAGTTTCATATGACGTGGATTGTTGATTTCACTGTAAGCATAATCCAATGGATTTAACCACCATAATGGCTCAACAGATTTAGATCCAAGGTTAAAATTCAAACCAATAGATGCATAATTGTAAGCATCATAATCGCCTGTTAACACTGCATCACCATAAGTTTGTTCAGCCCACTGCTGACCATCCAACAAATCATCTTTTACAATTGTAAACCTGTCTTCCAATGCTAAGTTTATACGTTTGCCTAATTTAAATGCAAGTCCGCCTAAAACAGTACCAGATGGTTTAAAAGTATTGTTGCCAATTCTTGGACGACGTGTTCCCTGGTTCTCAGCCTCTGTTTCATAAGTATCATCCATACCTTTTTTAAGTGCATCTAAGACTTGCTTACGATTTTTGTAAGTCTGGCTTTGTGCAGCTACAGTATTAAATAAAGTAGCATAGGTTTGACCATTTGCATCTAAAGCATTTACCATTGTATGATAAATAGTTCCGCCAATACCAAGACCACCATAAATCACCATTCCTGTTTTTTGTTTATGAAATCTGATATTGTTAACAGTGAAAATACCCTGTAAGGATAAGTCCTGTACTTTCGATTTATAATTGTAGAATACATTATCAATTGGACCACCGGGGCCTAATGAGCTTACGATTTGTCCTGAGCCTGTTCTTCTTGCAGCTCCGTACTTAGCCCAAGCCGGGTTTTTATCAAAGTTGTTTGAAGATTTGAATGCTTCTCCTTTGCCAATACCATATAAGTATTGTAATCTTAAAGAGAATAAATATCCCAACGCTTTACGAATGTGAACTGCACCTCCAATTGTTGGAAACTTTGCACGAACATCACCACTTATGGTAAATGCTCCGCCTGAGATTCCTACTTCCAGCTGATTACGCGGTTTTGCAGGAAAATCATAAGTGTTATTCATGAATTCATTTTGTTGTGCCATACCTTTTGATGATATCACACTGGAATCATAAATATTGTAGACTCCGCTATCCTGAGCGTAGGAGCCGAGTGTAATTAGGGTTAGTAGACCCAATAATAATTTGTACTTTTTGCTTGCCATAACTTAAAAATTAATGTTTCTTAAAAAAAATAAACAATTGATTAAATGCAAAAATATTAAACATGTGTTAAAATCCAAATTTTATTATGAATTTAAAGAATGTTAAAATTCCTGCTTTTGCAAACCTATGACTTATTTACTAATTTATTCGCTGCATAACACAAAGATTTTTAATTATTTACTTCAAAAAGGGCATTTAAACCTGTTTTAGAAATTTTTCCACCTCTTAATTTATACATTCTGTACTATATTGCCGCTATACTACCAAAATGCAATTTGCCAAAAGCCTTATCGCGGAAGAATTAAAAATCTTTGAAAACAAGTTTTCAAAGGCTGTAGAAAGTCAAACTCCTTTGCTCGACAGGATAATGAAGTATATTATAAAGAGAAAGGGCAAACAATTGCGGCCGATGTTTGTTTTTTTAAGTGCAAAACTTCATGGCAATATAAACGACTCAACATACAGGGCCGCAGCATTGGTTGAGTTGCTGCATACTGCAACCCTGGTTCATGATGATGTAGTGGATGAATCATTAGAAAGAAGGGGATATTTTTCAATAAATGCATTGTGGAAAAATAAAATTGCTGTACTGGTTGGCGATTATCTTTTATCTAAAGGGTTATTGCTTTCCACTGAGGCCGGAGATTTTAAACATCTTCATATATTATCAGAAGCAGTTAAGCAGATGAGCGAAGGGGAATTACTGCAGATTGAGAAAGCCCGAAAATTAAATTTAAAAGAAGATATATATTTTGAGATAATAAGAAGTAAAACAGCATCATTACTTTCATCGGCCTGCTGTGTGGGTGCCTGGAGTACCAGTAAAGATGAACTCATTGCAGAAAAAATGAAAGCCTTCGGTGAAAAAGTTGGAATTGCATTCCAGATCAAAGATGATCTTTTTGATTATGGAAAAGAAGATGTTGGGAAACCTACCGGTAATGACATAAAAGAAAAAAAATTAACCCTGCCCCTCATCTATACCTTAAATAATGTGGATGCATCAACCCGCAAAAAAATAATTTATATTATAAAAAATGAAAGCAGGGATGTGGCTAAAATAAAGTTTGTGCTGGATACCGTTACCGGTTGTGGGGGGATCCAATATGCACAAAATAAAATGACCGCATACCGCGATGAAGCCCTTGCAATATTGTTTGAGTTTCCATATACTGATATTCGCCGTGGCCTGGAAGAATTAGTAAGGTATACAACCGATCGAAAATATTGATGATGCTTAAAAAAAGATGGAAAATATTATCCGCGGACAATGAAAAAGCAGAAGTACTTCATTCGTCCCTAACCATCAGCCTAAGCCTTTGTAAAATACTTTTACAAAGAGGTATGGATACTTACGAAAAAGCAAAAGATTTTTTCCGCCCTCAACTATCCCAATTGCATGATCCTTTTTTAATGAAGGATATGCATAAAGCCGTGGATCGTATTCTTTCGGCAATTGAAAAAAAACAAAAGATACTTGTGTTTGGCGATTACGATGTGGATGGCACAACCTCTGTTGCATGTATGTTTCGTTTTTTAAAAAAAATATACCCCGGAGACAACATTGATTTTTATATCCCCCACCGGTACCGTGAAGGATACGGTGTGAGCAGGATGGGTATTGATTTTGCAAAAGAGAATAATTTCAGCCTGGTTATTTCGCTGGATTGCGGCATAAAATCTATCGAACTTATCGGCTATGCGAAAGCGTTAGGTATAGATTTTATTGTTTGTGATCACCATTTACCAGATACAGAACTGCCGCCAGCATTTGCCATTCTTAATCCAAAACAAAAAGATTGTAATTACCCTTATAAAGAATTATGTGGTTGCGGAGTTGGTTTAAAACTGATAACAGCCATCACACAACAGCTTGGATTATCTGCTGAATATTACCTCGATTTCCTGGACCTTGTAGTTACTGCAATAGCTGCTGATATTGTTCCTATAACCGGGGAAAACCGGGTGCTGGCATTTTATGGCCTGAAAAAATTAAATGACCATCCGTGTGCGGGGATAAATGCACTCATTTCATTGAGCGGAATAAAATCAAAATTCAGTATCAACAACGTTGTGTTTATTATTGCCCCGCGTGTAAATGCTGCTGGCAGAATGGATGATGCAAAAAAAGCGGTGTTGATGTTTGTTGAAGATGATGAGGGAAAGGCGATGGAATATGCTAAAATGCTTCATAGCGACAATACAGACCGTAAAGATGCAGATACAACTATTACCGAAGAAGCACTTTCCCTGATCAATGGCGATGAGATTATGGTGAGCAGAAAATCTACAGTGGTTTTTAAACCGCACTGGCATAAAGGTGTTGTTGGAATTGTTGCTTCGAGGCTGATTGAAAAATATTACCGTCCTACGGTTGTTCTCTCCCAAAGTGGTGATATAGTTGGCGGCAGCGCCCGTAGTGTTGCAGGATTTAATTTGTATGAAGCGATACATGCCTGCCGCGAATACCTCATCGGCTATGGTGGCCATTTTGCGGCTGCAGGCATGACAATGCACCCGCATAATGTGGAATTGTTCAGCAACAAATTTGAAGAAGTGGTGGAAGCAGTTATTGAACCACATATGCTTGTTCCGGAAATTATAATTGATGCCGAAGTATCATTTAAAAATCTTACTAAAAGCTTTTATAATATCATTACACAAATGGAACCATTTGGTCCTGAAAATATGCGACCTGTATTTCTTACAAAAAATGTTTGCGATACCGGCTATTCAAAAATAGTAAAGGAGCAGCACATCAGGTTTGTGATTAAAAATGATGATATTGTTTTTACGGGTATAGGATTTAATATGGCAGAAAAATTTCATTTAATGCAAATGAATAAGCCCCTGGAAATTGTTTATACGCTGGATGAAAATGAATGGAACAATGAAATCAATTTGCAGCTTAAAATGATTGACATACGCTTGCCGGAAACGTAAAGAAAATAAAATGAAATAAATGTATTACCTGCGCTATTTTATTTATATAGCAGTTAACTGGAATTTAAAAGTGGCCTGGTTCACCATTAAACATGAAATGAGGGGTGAAAGAAAATACGGACTGAACACCAGCAAAATTGCGGATATAAAAAAATTTTCAAAACCCGGGGTAAATATTGAGCATGCTGAAAATTACCAGGGAGCCAATTATTATTTGCTGGAAGAGGTATTCGCATTCATACAAAATATTACTGCTGAGGAAGAGACTAAAAATTTTCCAGGCAAAATAAGATCCGTAAACAATCTCCTGGATTACGGGTGTGGCAAGGGAAGAGTGCTTGCTGTGGCATCCTGCTTTGACTTTAAAAAAATTACCGGGATCGATTTTGTGAATGAATTATGCAAAGCCGCAAGAAAAAATATCATCCCTTTTCAGCAAGAATTCCCTGAAAAAATTTTCAATGTGATCAAAACCGACGCGGTTGATTATGTGATAGAAAATGATACAAATACATTTTTCTTTTTTAACCCCTTTGATGAAATTGTGATGCAGGCTGTGGTAAAAAATATATTGCTCTCACTAAAAAATAATCCACGGGAGGTGTATGTAATTTACATAAACCCAGTACACAAAGAAATATTTCTAAGTGCGGGATTTGAACAAATTTATCACCTGGAAAAATTACATTACATCCAGGTAAGTGTATTTATTAAAAGTGTGGAGGACGATATTCACATTGGCAGCGTATAAATTCACATCAGGCTACAAAATATAAAATCAAACCGGCGATGTTTGTTTAAAAATTATGAGAGTCATTATTCATTTATTCCTCTTCTCCCTGATTTACGCTTCTGCTTTTTGCCAGGGAGGGGGAAAAAATGGCAAGATTCATAACAACAATACATTGCCTTTAACAGCAACCCAAAAACTGGCAGACAGCCTCCAGTTTGAAAAATTTAAAAAAGAAAATCCGGAAGTTTTTTTAAATGAAAGATTACCTGTTTATCTTATTGATGGCAGCTATGTGGTACCCGGATATTCAACCAGTATACAGGTAAAAAATGATCACCTTACAGATTCAGTATATCACAATTTTTTTCCAGGTATGCCTGATACCTCTACCATAAATCCATTTAGCGATATTAAAGTCGCCGGCGGACAAATAAGCATTAAAGTATTTTCTCACCTTCTCCTAATGGGTGGCAGGCACCACGATTCTGCTTCAATTTCTGCAGAAGATGAAGAAGGCAAATTGGTGTTCCGGGGGAAAGTTCTTCCCGCCGATGATTTTTTTTCAAATGCTGTTGCAGTAAAAGCTTCCTGCAATGGCATATTGCTGTATGACTGGACATCAATAAAATATTTTCCCAGGGAATTATCACGTGTCAGCGAAAAATTTTTGGATTTCCATGGCGGAAAAATGTTTGGTTATGCATACGGTTATATCATTTGTAATACAAGTTTGAAGGTAAATGACCAACTTTTGATTGAAATTAAAAGCACTAAAAATAACTGGATGATAGACCGGTATAATATTACAAGAGAAGCAATCGCACCCACCGTTTCGCAAATTATTTCTTCTTCAGATAAGATACTGTTAGCCGGTAACAGCAAGGATCAAAAAAAAACTTCAACCTTGAACCAGGTGATAATAAAATAGACATACAATTTACAGGAAATCCTGTTGATTATTCTGCCATTGAATATCTTTCAAAAAGATCTGATGCACATGATTCTTTATGGCAAAGGATCCCGCAAGGATCAACTAATTTGCATCTTGGCCTAAGAACAGGGAATACCTTCGACTTTTTTGTAAGGTTTAAATACCAGCCGGAAGCAAACACTCATTATATATTCAATGTAAAAGCATACTGGTGGCAAAATATAATTTTCAGGCTCATTTTACTTGCAACTTGTATATTCATATCTATGCTGGCAGCTTTTTATTTTTATCAGCAAAAAAGGGGAAATCAATTGTTAAAGCAAAAACAGGAAACCGAGACTTCAATTTTGAAACTAAAATCAATACAATCACAACTCAATCCCCATTTTATTTTTAATTCGTTAAGTTCAATTCAAAGCCTGATAAACAGTAATGAAATAAATGCAGCCAATGAATATTTATCGCGCTTTAGTGATCTTATGCGAAATACATTAGTACAAAGTAATAACTTGTTTCAAAAGCTCGATAAAGAAATAAATATCCTGGATACATTTTTAAAACTGGAACAATTACGGTTTCAATTTTCCTACCAAATAACAACCGATGGTATTATTAATAAATTTGATACAGAAATCCCTTCCTTATTATTGCAGCCAATTGTTGAAAATGCTGTTAAACACGGCGTATCAGGCTTACGGGAAAAAGGTGTAATTCAAATTTATTTTTACCTCGGAGGCGCAGATATGCTGGTTGAAATAAAAGACAATGGCCCTGGATTTAGGAATGTTTCAGAAGAAAATGGATACGGGCTCAAACTTACAGACGACAGGATTAAACTGCTGAATAACCTGATGAAAGAACAGGAGATAATTAAAAATATATATCGTAAAGATGATGAAACGGTAGTACAATTAATTTTCAAAAACCGGTAATCGTATGATCAATGCAATTATCATAGATGATGAGCCAAACAATATTAAGAATCTTGAACTACTGTTGCGTTTGCATTGCCCGGAAGTGAAAGTGGTTTCTACTGCGTTGAATGCCGATGAAGGAATAATAATGATAACTCAATTTAAGCCCGAGCTGGTTTTCCTTGATATCCAGATGCCCGGTAAAAATGGCTTCGAATTATTGCAATCGTTACAGGATTATTCATTCGAAGTAATATTTGTAACAGCCTATGATCAATATGGCATACAGGCCGTAAAATTTGCTGCGATCGATTATTTATTAAAACCGATAAACACCGAAGAATTAAAGATCGCTGTGCAAAAGGCGGTTAAAAGAAATTCAGATCATAAACAAAATGTCCAGTTAGAGAACCTCATACGCCTGTTAGAAAAAAAACAGGATAAAGAAGAACATCGTCTCGTCCTGCCCACATCCAGGGAAACGAGGTTTGTGCCAACACAACAGATAATACGATGTGAATCCTCTAATAATTACACAACATTTTACCTGGAAAGCGGTGAAAAGTTAATGGTGTCGAAACCAATTTATGAATACGAGGAATTATTGAGTGATTATGGTTTTGTCCGGTGTCATCAATCTCATATAATTAATAAGAAATTTATCAAAAGCTGGATGAAAGAAGAAGGTGGTTACCTGCTGCTGCAGGATAATACCCACCTGCCAATATCAAAACAAAAAAGAGAATTCCTGCGGAATTCTCTTTCGAAAAAATAATTTTAAATTTTTAATAGCATGTAAGTGAATCATACTTCGAGTATGATCTTACTCTTTTTTTCTCCCTGCATCATTTCAACACTCCTGTTTATAAAAGTTGTTAGCTCGTTACCTTTTAATAAACCTTGTGAAAGCAATGCCAGGTCGGCTAAATTGCGGGTTTGTTTTTTCTGCTTTTCCTTATCATCTTCTTTTAAAATATTTTGGTACACAGGATGATTGCCATTTACGGTTAAGGTAACCTCTTCAGGCAGGTTTCCATAAAAACTTCCCATACCACCTCCCCCATTCATTGCCATATCTTTCATACGCCGCATAAATTCAGGGCGGGTCGCCATTACAGGTGCCGTATCCGGGCTCAGTCCTTTTATTTCAACCGTAACATGCATTTCAGGAACTTCTAAATGAAATAATTCTTTAAGCTTTGTTTCTTCATCTTTGGTCAACACGCTGTCTGCATGTTCTGCTTTGTCTATAAGATTCTCAGTGATATCGGCATCAATGCGTACAAACTGAACGTCACTCCACTTCATTTCCATGTTGTTTATAAAGGCTGCATCTACAATGGTTTCAAGCTTTACGACAATATAATTTTTTTGCCTGGCCGCCTGTATAAAACTATTTTGCTGCACCGGGTCGGTGGTGTAAAGCATTACCAGTTTTCCTTCTTTATTTTTCTGTATCACTTCGGTTGCTGCCCTGTATTCTTCCATGGTATAAAACCTGCCGCCTTCTGCATCTTCATAAATATTAAAGCGGTTTGCTTTTTCTAAAAATTTGTCATCGGTCATCATACCATACTTAACGAACAACCCAAGACTCTCCCACTTTTCTTCAAATGATTTGCGGTCGCTTTTGAAAATCTCTTCTAATTTATCGGCAACTTTTTTAGTGATATGCGCATTTATCTTCCTTACATTCGGATCACCCTGTAAATAACTGCGGCTTACATTCAGCGGGATATCCGGGCTATCAATGACCCCGTGCAGTAACATTAAAAATTCCGGCACAATATCCTTTACTTCATCGGTTACAAAAACCTGGTTGCTGTATAACTGGATTTTATCTTTTTGAATTTCAAAACGTTGTTTTATTTTCGGAAAATATAATATCCCTGTCAGGTTAAAGGGATAATCAACATTGAGGTGTATCCAGAATAATGGCTTTTCGCCGAAGGGATATAATTCTTTATAAAAATTTTCGTAATCTTCAGCCGTCAGATCTGCCGGCTTTTTAGTCCATGCAGGGTTGGTGTTGTTTATTTGTTTCGGTTCTTCCACAACTGCATCTTCATCTTCCTTTTTTTCCTCCTTATCTTTTTTTTCCTCATCGATAAAGAAAATAGGGACAGGCAAAAACTTACAAAATTTTTCAAGGATATTTTTTATTCTGTCGGGCTCCAAAAACTCTTTGCTTTCTTCATTTATAAAAAGAATGATATCTGTACCCCGCTGTTCCTTTTCAGTTTCTTCTAAAGTATATTCCGGGCTGCCATCACACTCCCATCTTACGGCTTTCGAATCTTCTCTAAAACTTTTTGTATATATCTCTACTTTATCACTTACCATAAATGAAGAGTAAAAGCCCAGGCCAAAGTGCCCTATAATATTGCCTTCATTCTTTCCTTTATATTTTTCAAGGAATTCTTCTGCGCCACTAAAAGCTACCTGGTTAATATACTTATCAACTTCCTCTGCCGTCATACCCACCCCTTTATCTGAAATAGTCAGGGTCTTTTTTTCCTTATTCACTCTTACTTCTATGTTAACCGACCCCATATCGCCTTTTGCTTCACCAATGGATGAAAGGGTTTTCAATTTTTGCGTGGCGTCAACTGCATTGCTTACTAATTCACGAATAAATATTTCATGATCACTATATAAAAATTTTTTAATAATAGGGAAGATATTTTCTGTCTGTACCCTTATATTACCTTTTTGCATATTTCGTAGTTTGCAATGGACTTTCAAAATGAGTGCCATACTAGCATTTCTGACACTATGACAAATGTTAATAAAATGATCACACTGATAATTAAATTCAATTGTTTTGCGACCTAAATTTGCTTCAAAATCTGATTATATGAAAAAATTATTCCTGGCTATCTTGTTACCCTTTTGCTTTTCTCTTTCAACATTTTCTCAGGTAGTAATAAATGAAGTGTATGGCGGCGGCGGCAACAGCGGCTCTACTTATACAAATGATTTTATTGAACTTTATAATAATGGTGCTTCTGCACAGGACTTAACCGGATGGTCTGTACAGTATGCCTCCGCAACGGGCACCACCTGGCAGGTGACCAACCTGGCAGGTATAATTCAACCCGGGCAATATTTCCTGATACAGGAAGCAGCGGGTGCCGGTGGTACCACAGCGTTACCAATTCCTGATGTAACCGGATCAATCTCGTTGAGTGCCACTGCCGGAAAAGTTATTTTATGCAATACAACTGTGGCCCAGTCTGGTGCTAACCCAGCCACAAATTATCCGGGCGGTCCAGTTATTGATAAAGTTGGTTTTGGCACAACCGCAAATGGTTTTGAGACCGCCGCAGCACCGCCACCAAGCAATACAAATTCAATTCAACGAAATTCCACACATCTTGATACGGATAACAACAACAGTGATTTTACTGCCGGCGCTCCAACACCAACTGCATCGGGTGTTGTAGACATTACTCCACCTACCATAATTTCATTTTCACCCCCCGATGATGCTTTGAATGTGGTTACAAATTCTGCTCTTTCCATAACATTCAGTGAGCCGGTTAAAAAAAGCACAGGTGTTTTAAGCGTAAACAATTCCACAACGGGAACTACAGATTATGTAACCTTTACGTCTGCAAATACCAATGTTGTAGTTGCAGGAAATACTATAACGATCTATGGAGTAAATCTTCAGCCTTCAAATAATTATTATATCACCATCCCTGATTCCATCATCTCCGACCTTGCCGGTAATAAGTTTGCAGGAATAGCAAATAATACCACGTGGAACTTCAGCACAGCCTCAACAGTTGCCACTCCGATAGCCGGGATTATAAATTCAACTTATACTCTCAACACATCACCCAATATTTTTAATTCGGATGGATTTACTCAATATTCTGTTATGGGGCGGTTGGTTTGGGAGGCCACAACATTTGGTAATTCTTCAACAAATGGATTAGAGATGAATGGTTTTTACAGCGGCACAAACCAGCTGAATGAAGATTGGTTTATCAGTCCAGCATTTGACCTGACTGCCACAACCTTTCCATTGCTTTCTTTTTACTCGATAAATAAATTCAACGGTGATCCATTGCAACTGAAGGTTTCAACAAATTACCCGGGTTATGGCAATCCAAACAATTATACATGGGCGGATGTGAATGGAAAATTTCCCCCGCAGGCATCCAATGTGTGGACGCTTTCCAACAACATAAATTTATCTGCATACAAATCTGCCAATACTTATTTCGCTTTAGTATATACCTCTTCGAATGATGACGGACAAAGGTGGACACTGGATGATATCCGATTAGATGATTCACCAACTCCACCGCCGCCAACACTTTCGTTAAGCACAGCAGATGTTCAATTTAATTATGTAGCTGTTGGAGGAAACGTTGTAAAAACGATCAGCATAACCGGAAATGATATTACCGGCGACATTACCCTTAACGCACCACCGGAATTTACTTTATCAGGTGATGGGGTAAGTTTCACTTCATCGCTTACTTTAACGCAACCCACATCAAATAATGTAACGCGAACTTTATACATCCAATTTTCACCTACCCAGTCAAATAAAAATTATACTGATTCGATTCTCGTAAATACGCCAGGAGTTGCCATCACAAAAATTTATGTAAAAGGAAGCACCATTGATCCTGCCAATACACTTGAAATTGTAAACTGGAACCTGGAATGGTTTGGCAGCCCAACTCTTGGGCCAACCGATGATAATCTACAAAAAACAAATGTAGAAACCATTACCAAAAATATCGCTGCAGATCTGTATGCAGTTGTTGAAGTGGTTAGTGAACCTGAACTGCAGGATGTAGTATCCAATTTAAATGCTGTGTATGGAGCAGGAACTTATGCTTATGTTTTGTGTGATTATGGATCACATGTTAATCCTTTTGAAACGCCGCCGCCAACAGGCACCTTAGCGGATGCGCAGAAAGAAGCATTTATTTATAAGACATCCCTCTTTTCAAATATTTCAACAACTGCATTACTTTCGCTTGGCGTAAATACAGCGGCAGATCTCAGCAACCCGGATTACAATTACTGGGCGAGCGGACGATATCCTTACATGATGACAGCAGATGTAACGCTCAATGGAATTACAAAAAATATCCATTTTGTATTGATACATGCAAAAGCAAATACTTCACCAACAATAACATCTTATAACAGGAGAAAAAGCGGCGCAACTGACCTGCACAATTACCTGAATACAACATATCCAAACGACAATATCATAATCCTTGGAGATTTTAATGACGACCTGGATTCAACAATTACTGACGGAATTGTACCGAAGATCACATCCTATTCTTCATTTACGGCCGACAATATAAACTTCTTCTCCCCTACGCTGGCATTGAGTTTGGCAGGAAAAGCCTCCACTGTAAAGTATAGTGATGTAATTGATCATGTATATTTATCCAATGAGATGGCACCATATTATTTAAGCAATACCGCCAGTATTTTAACTGACCAGGCAGCACTCATTCCATCTTACGGAACAACCACTACAGACCATTATCCTGTTTTTACCCGTTATGCTTTTGATCTTTCGGTACTTCCTGTAAAACTGCTGTCATTTACTGCACAAAAAAACGGGGAGAAAGTGAATTTAAATTGGAAAACCAGTAACGAAATCAACACTAAATATTTTATTGTAGAAAGATCAGCGGATGGCAATTATTGGCAATCATTTGCAACCGTTAGCGCAGGCACTAATACTAACGGGAACGCGTACACTGTAACTGATAATTTCCCTTTAAGCGGAATTAATTATTATCGCTTAAAACAAGTTGATGTCGATAATAAGTTTGCTTATTCTGAAATCAGAAATGTTTCTTTTGGTACAAAGGCATCCGTGATTATTTTTCCAAATCCGGCAAAGGATTTCCTTCATATTGTGCTTACAAAAAGTAATAATACCCCGGTAATAATTCAACTACAGGATGTAAGTGGAAAAATTATCAGCCAGTTTACAACAAATGAAAATTTAATTAAAATAGATATTAGAAAATTTAGTGCAGGAACCTATTTTGTAAAAGTGATTGGTGATAATATTTTTAATACACAGAAATTTCTTATACAATAAAATTAAATACCGGAGATTTTCCTGGATATAAAAATAGCCGGGTACTATGGTACCGGCTATTTTTTTTCTGCTTAAAATCTTTTATAAATTATAGGACGGAGTTCGTCTGATTTTGGGAGTTCGTATAATTTAATTTCCGGCTTCAATAGAACCGCTGCCATTTTTTTCAATTTGTGTGGATTTCGGTTTGCCACTATAATTAATATCACCGCTGCCATTGGTTTTCGCTTTGATTGATACACTTGAATAAACGTTCGAATTTCCACTGCCATTTGATGTTATCATTGTATTCTCACTTAAAAGATCCGCGCATTTGAGATCGCCACTGCCTGAAGATTGTGCATCGAGGGTTTGGGTTTTGCCTTTTAACGTTATATTCCCTGAGCCATCACTGGTAATTTTAATGAGGGGTGCATTTACAGTTGCATCTATGTCGCCGGATCCCTGTAGTTTTATTTCGATCTGGCTGGCATCTTTTAAAATATTATTTACAGTAAGGTTGCCTGATCCCTCTACATAAAGTTTATTTATAACCGGTGCAGTGACCTTTGCCGAAATGTGTGTATCGTTGAAGGAAGTATTATCCTTCTGCCTTATATCAAGCATCCCATTATTAATGTCAACAATTATGTAGCGCAATACATTGTCATCAGCAGATATTTCAACACTTGCATGGTCGCCCTGTACTACTTCAACATCTATTGAGCTGCTCACCAGAACCCCGTTGAAATCGCCAACATTCCTTTGTTCCGTTTTAATATTTCCGCTCCCATGAATTCCGCCGTTAATGCCATTACATGAAATTAAAATGATAACAGAAAAAAATGCTGCAAATAAAATTTTCATATCGTTTCCTTTAATGATTAGATAGTAATTAAGATTGTTAAACTGTTTACCTTTGCACCCCATGAATGACAAAATTCTGATCCTTGATTTTGGCTCCCAATATACACAATTAATTGCCCGTGCTGTAAGAGAAGCTAATGTATACTGTGAAATTGTTCCTTTCAACAAAGAAATACAATCAGATGCAGGATTAAAAGGCATTATCTTATCCGGATCCCCATTCTCTGTTAATGATGACTCCATGCTTTCGGTAGACATAAAATCGTGGGCAAAAAAATTGCCGGTACTTGGAATCTGCTATGGCGCGCAGCTTACGGCGAAATTATTTGGTGGCAGTGTTGAAAAAAGTGATAAACGCGAATTTGGCAGAGCTGCTTTTACAATTTTAGAAAAGGATGAAATATTTGATACGGTATCATCCCCTTCGGATGTTTGGATGAGCCACAGCGACAGTATAAAAAATCTACCGGATGATTTTAAATTGTTGGGCACAACCGGTTCCATTCCGGTAGCAGCCTTTAAAAGAACTTTTCAAAATGAAAAAGTTATTTATGGACTGCAATTCCATCCCGAAGTATACCATTCTGCCGAAGGCAAAAAGATCATTAAAAACTTTTTAGTAAATATCTGTGGCTGTAAACAGGATTGGACGCCTGCCCACTTTATATCAGACACTATTCAATCATTGAAAGATCAGATCGGCAATGGAAAAGTTATCATGGCGCTTAGTGGCGGGGTTGACTCAACCGTTGCAGCTACGCTTATTCATAAAGCCATTGGTAAAAACCTGTTTGGAATTTTTGTTGACAATGGTGTACTGAGAAAAGATGAATTTGAACAGGTGATAGCAACCTGCAAAAGCATCGGGTTAAATATTACAGGGATAGATGCCAAAGAACATTTTTATACAAAGCTTGCCGGCAAAACTGATCCGGAAGAAAAAAGAAAAGTTATAGGAAGATCCTTTATAGAAATATTTGACAAGGAAGCGCACAAAATAGAAGGGATAGATTTTTTAGCACAGGGAACCATTTATCCTGATGTGATTGAATCTGTTTCTGTACATGGCCCTTCCGTAACCATTAAGTCGCATCACAATGTTGGAGGATTGCCCGACACTATGAAACTTGCGCTGGTAGAGCCATTGCGGGCACTGTTTAAAGATGAGGTAAGAAAAGTGGGCGCAGAATTAGGCATACCCAATGAAATTCTTGCACGCCATCCATTCCCCGGCCCTGGCCTCGCCATACGCATACTGGGAGAGGTTACAGAAGAAAAGGTACGATTGTTGCAACAGGCAGATGCGATATATATTAATGCATTAAAAAAACATAATTTGTATGTATCCGTTTGGCAGGCGGGCACAATGTTATTGCCGGTAAAAAGTGTAGGGGTGATGGGTGATGAAAGAACTTATGAATTCACTGTGGTATTAAGAGCAGTTACTTCAGTTGACGGAATGACAGCAGACTGGGCACATTTACCTTATGAGTTTTTAGCATACGTATCAAACGAGATAATAAATAATGTGAGGGGAATAAACAGGGTGGTATATGATATCAGCAGCAAACCGCCTGCAACCATTGAATGGGAATAAACATCAATAAATAATAATAAATTTTTAAAAAACAAACGCCGAACCTATAACCCGATGAAACGAGTCTTATTTTTAATTTGCCTTATTTTTTCTTTTTTTGATACGCCGGTATTTTCGCAAATTCAACCCACGCAAAAAATTTTCAGGATAGGCGTATTTGCTCCGCTTTATCTTGATTCTGTTTTTTCTCACAACGAAATTCTTTATGCAAAATCGATACCGAAGTTTATTATGCCGGCGGTCGAATTTGTGCAGGGTGCACAAATTGCTTTTGATACATTGTCTTTAAATAATGAGCACGTAGAAGCTTTTATTTACGATACCAAATCCTATACACAACCCATTGCATGGCTTACTAAAAATAAAGTGCTTGACAGCCTTGATCTTATTATCGGGTCGGTAAAAGATGTGGATTTTAAACAGCTGGCCGATTTTTCCCTGAAAAAAAATATACCATTCATTTCTGCAACTTATCCTAATGATGGAGGGGTAACGATAAATCCATTTCTTGCCATTTTAAATTCAACTTTAAAAGCCCACTGCGAAGGGATCTACAGTTATATATTGCAAAATCACGGCACGGATAAAATATTTTTGTGTAAAAGAAAGGGTATCCAGGAAGATAGGATAGCCGGTTATTTCAAAGCACTGAACGAACAGGAAGGCAGGCCCTTACTGAACATACAGATCCTAAATTTCGACAGTACAGTATCATTGGCATTTTTAAGAAACAAACTGGACAGCACACATCAGAATGTGATCATTGGTGCCAGTCTTGATGAAGAATTTGCAAAAAATATCACCGATGCCAGTTACGCGGTTTCAAAAAAAAATTATCCTGTTACCTTGATAGGCATGCCAAACTGGGATGGTTTTAGAATATTTTCTAAAACTTCATACAAAGATTTTCCAATACATTTTACAACACCATATTACAATAATAAAACAGATGATTTTAGTACGATGCTAACGGCGGAATACAACAGGAGGTACAAATCGAATCCCAGTGATATGGCCGGTAAAGGATTTGAAATTGTAAGGCACTTCACTAAAATACTACTGGCATACCCCGATGATTTTATGTCACACCTGAACGATAGTTCATTTAAAATATTCAATGATTTTAATTTCCGACCGGTGTATACAGACAAAAGAAAAACAGGTGTGCCGGATTATTTCGAAAATAAGCACTTGTATGTTATGCGGATTTTGAATGGCGCTGTAACGAGAGAATGGTAGTGTAACTTTTGGAAGGTTTTTAATTTTCCAAAAGTTTATTCGCTATCATGGAACCCTGATCTATTATTTCTTTTAATGCACATGAACCTCATCGCTTTCACAGATAAAGGGCTTTTTTGTTCACAGGGAAATTTCTACATCGATCCCTGGAAACCCGTTGAAAAAGCGATCATAACACATGGCCATAGCGATCACGCATATTCCGGTCATAAATATTATCTCTGTCATCATTTTACAAAACCAATCTTACAGCTTCGGTTAGGAAATAACAATTATGAAAGCTTAGAATGGGGTGAAGTAATCACCATGAATGGTGTAAAGGTTTCACTGCATCCCGCAGGGCATATCATAGGCTCATCACAGGTTAGGGTTGAATACAATGGTGAAGTGTGGGTGTTTAGCGGCGATTATAAAACAGAAGATGATGGTATCAGCGGAAAGTTTGAGCCTGTAAAGTGCAATACATTTATTACCGAATCAACTTTTGGTTTACCAATTTATAAATGGAAGCCACAGCAGGAAATTTACGGCAGTATCATAAACTGGATAAGCCGAAATAATGAGACCGGCAAAACGAGTGTGCTGCTGGCTTACAGCCTCGGTAAGGCACAACGGGTGATACAGCATATTAAAGAAACCACCCAAACGATATTTGCACATGGTGCCATCTATAATACACAACAAACCTTAATTGATGCCGGCTTTAAACTGGCAGAAGTAGTACGCATAACACCTGAAACGCCGAAAGAATTATTGAAAGGTGTTGTAGTGATCGCACCGCCCAGCGCTGACGGATCCGTATGGATGAAAAAATTTTTACCTTACTCCGTCGGGGTTTGCAGTGGCTGGATGCAGGTACGGGGCAATGCACGCAGGCGGAATGTGGATGCAGGTTTTGCCTTGAGTGATCATGCAGACTGGAATGGATTACTGGAAACTGTTAAGGCAACTGGTGCGGAAAAAGTTTTTGTAACCCATGGTTTCCAGGCAGCTTTCAGCCGCTATCTGAATGAAGAAGGAATTGCTATTGCTGCTGAAGTAAAAACTCAATATGGAAATGAAGATGAAGAGACACCCGTTGTTGCAGGCGAAAATGATATAACAGCATTGTATACAAATGATGAGCTAACAAATTCTACTTTAAATAAAGAAATGTTGTAATGGTTTTTGAAGAAAAAGACACCAGTGATGTTCCTTCCCTGCAAGAAAAGAATAACGATGAAGAAAGTTATAAGCAATCGGGACTACAGCTTTTTGCAAAATTAATTACAGCATTAAATTCGAGTACCAAAACAAACGATAAGAACCAATCCTTATCAGATTATTTTTTTACGGCCCCGGGAAATGACAAAGTTTGGGTGATCGCTATTTTTAGCGGTCGCAGGCCAAGAAGAATTGTAAACTCAACTTTGCTAAGAACATGGTGTTCTGAAATCATAAGATTACCATTATGGCTTTTTGAAGAATGTTATCACACCGTGGGAGATCTTGCTGAGACCATTGCTTTGCTTTTACCGGAAACTAAAAGTATCCATGCTGAAAATAAAAGCCTTTCTCATTATCTTGAACAATTTATTTTAATTGAAAAGCAGGATGAATCTGTTAGGAAGAAATTTATAACAGATAGCTGGGAACAGATGAATCGCGACGAACGTTTTGTTTTTAATAAATTGATAACCGGCAGCTTTCGCATCGGGGTGTCTCAAAAAACAATTGTGAATTCGCTTACAAAGAATATGAATCTTTCAGCTTCAGTAATTGCGCATCGCATTACCGGAAACTGGGATCCTGTTACAACCACTTTTGAAGATCTGCTAAGTGATGCAGCTGTATCTTCTGATCATTCAAAGCCTTATCCCTTCTATCTCGCATATGCTTTGGAAGATGAGCCATCAACTTTAGGAAATACGGATGAGTGGCAGGCTGAATGGAAATGGGATGGTATTCGAGGGCAGATAATAAAACGCAATGGCGAATTGTATGTATGGAGCCGTGGCGAAGAATTGATGACCGAAAAATTTCCTGAATATGCAATTTTAAAAGATGCCTTGCCGGATGGTTTGGTACTGGATGGTGAGATCATACCTGCTGTAGATGGCAAACCACTCCCCTTCTCCGTTTTGCAAACACGCATAGGCAGAAAAAATATCGGCAAAAAAGAATTACAAAATGCGCCTATTTGTTTTTTTGTATACGACCTGCTGGAATACAATGGTGAAGATTGGCGGGAAAAACCACTGACAGAAAGAAGAAATAAGCTTGAGGAGATCGTATCCCCGTTTACCATTTCCGTGATACAATTATCAGAAGTTATTTCATTTACCGAATGGGATCATCTTGCGGAACTTAGAAAAAATTCACGCGAAATGAATAGCGAAGGCATTATGCTGAAGCGAAAAAATTCAATTTACCAGGTGGGCAGAAAAAGGGGCGACTGGTGGAAGTGGAAGATCGATGCGCTCACCATTGACTGTGTAATGATCTATGCACAAAAAGGAAGTGGCCGCAGGAGCAACCTGTATACGGATTATACTTTTGCTGTTAAAGATGGTGACAAGCTGGTATCCTTTACAAAAGCCTATTCCGGTTTAACAGATAAAGAATTTGCGCAGGTTGATAATTTTGTAAAACGAAATTCGATTGAAAAATTCGGACCGGTAAGAACCGTAAAGCCCGAACTCGTTTTCGAGATCGCGTTTGAAGGCATTGCTGCCAGTGCCCGGCATAAAAGCGGTGTGGCCTTACGATTCCCCAGGATGAGCCGGTGGAGGAAAGATAAAAATGTGAATGAAATAAATACGCTCGATGATCTAAAAGGGATGCTTAAAATGTATGGAAAATAAAAAAATAGATCACTGATTTATTGGAAAGCAAATAGGTGAGATATCATAAATAAAAACTAATTATTTTCCCCCATTGGCTTTCAGGTCGTTCATACAATTAGCGTCAAGCGTGGGAATAGCGCTAAACATACCCATGGTACTGGTTTCTGCAGCATAATACATCAAACAATTCTTATTAATGCAGTGTGCACCATTTGCCGGATCTATATGATCTACCTGCATGGGTGAACCCTGGTTTACGAGGCCCAGCAAGTGACCAAACTCATGTTCTAAAATGGTTGTCGTAAGCCTTGTAGTGCTCACCTGCCCTACACCACCGGAATTATTTTTTATTACTTGTCCAAAAATACAGAACGATGTATTCCAGTAAGAAGTGCCCAGGATAAGTGGATCAGTGTAATAATCATCAGTAACTAAAATATGTATTGCAATAATATTATCCAGTGTAAACAGCGTACGCTTTTGACGCTCCAGGTTTACGATGTCGCTAATGGATATGGTGGCTTTACCACTGGCTTCTATCTGTTTTTGAAAGACCAAAATACCGGAAGGTTTATTGAGAAGTATTTGTAAAAAATTTACAAGGTTGTTTATACTTGCGGCATCAACGGCATAGCCGGGCATATAATTTATCTCGATCTGCAAAACGCTATAAGGGTTTGCCGATAAAAGATCATGTGCAGATGTACCAAGCGTTTTGTAATCATGACTACCAACAACAGGATCTTTTTTGCATGCGCTGAAAAGCAAACAAAAAAGCAATGAAAAAAGAACAACCTTTTTGCCTGCCATATTGTAATAAAAATTTATTTAAAAAGTTTCGTTAGAGGGATAAGAAAATAAATCAGTTTGTTTATGTAAGTTAAGTTATTTTCAAATCAGTTTTATCTTACCTTGCTTCCTCTCATTTATTACCCCTGGATAAAATACATAATACAAAATTGCAGGTAGAAAAATCAAAAGGTTATTCTGTTATTATAAACTGGCTTGCTTCCAGGGGAAACCAGCCTTTCGCTTTCCAGGAAGAAACATGGCAGCATATAACCAACCATAATTCAGGACTGGTTAATGCACCTACCGGTTGCGGTAAAACATTTTCTGTATTTCTTGGGGCCATTATCGATTATATAAATACATTTCCAGACACTTACACAACCAAAAATAAAAATGGACTGCAGCTTTTATGGATAACGCCTCTGCGTGCCCTGGCAAAAGATATCGGTCGCGCCATGGAAGAAGTGATAACTGAACTGGGGATGAGCTGGAAGATCGGTATACGGAATGGCGATACAGAAATGAGTGAGCGCCAAAAACAAAAAAGGCAAATGCCTGAAGTACTGATCACCACACCGGAAAGCATGCATTTATTATTGGCTCAAAAAAATTACCCTGAAGTTTTTAAAGATTTAAAAATAATTGCTATCGACGAATGGCACGAATTGCTCGGCAGTAAAAGAGGTGTGCAGGTTGAGCTTGCGATCTCAAGATTAATCAATATACAAAGGGCAACAGGCAATGGGCAAAGGGCAACAGGCAATGGGCAGCCATCAGTATGGGGGATATCGGCTACTATTGGAAATCTTGACCAGGCAATGGAGGTGTTGCTTTCACCATTACATTTAAATTCAGTTAAAAATAAAAATGGAATAATTGTATCTGCCAACATCAAAAAAAATATCGAAATAGAATCCATCTTCCCTGATGAAATTGAAAAATATCCATGGGCTGGTCATTTAGGAATAAAGCTTGCAGAAAAAGTTTTGCCCATCATTGAAAAAAGTAAGACAACACTTATATTTATCAATACACGTGGCATGAGCGAAATGTGGTACCAACGGCTGCTTGCCATTGCCCCGGAACTTTCCGGCGTTATTGCATTGCACCATGGAAGTATTGAACCCGAATTGCGCATGTGGGTGGAAGATAATTTGCATACAGGTAAAATGAAAGCCGTTGTTTGTACGGCAAGTCTTGATTTAGGCGTTGACTTTCGACCCGTTGAAACCGTTATCCAGGTAGGGTCTCCAAAAGGAGTTGCGCGTTTTTTACAACGTGCCGGCAGAAGCGGCCATCAGCCTGATGCCACCAGTAAAATTTATTTTTTGCCTACGCATTCGCTGGAGTTGGTGGAAGCCGCTGCATTAAAATCTGCAGTAAAAGAAAATCTTATTGAAAGTCGTGTGCCCAGGATATTGTGCTTTGATGTGCTCATGCAATATCTTTCAACACTTGCTATCTCTGATGGTTTTTTTCCTGATGAAATTTATAAAGAAATAAAATCTACTTTTTGTTTTAAAGAAATTACAAAAGATGAGTGGGAACAGGTATTACATTTTATCACCGCCGGCGGAGTTGCTTTACAACAATATGATGATTATAAAAAAGTGGAGATCATCGATGGATTGTATAAGATAAATAACCGGCGGGTGGCAATGCGGCATCGCATGCACATCGGTACCATTGTTAGCGATCCGATGATGAAAGTTAAATTTATCAGCGGGGGTTTTATCGGTGTTATTGAAGAATGGTTTATTTCAAGACTGGAGCAGGGCGATGTTTTTACGCTTGCAGGTAGAACACTGGAATTTGTGATGATAAAAGATATGACAGTGCTGGCGCGAAAATCAAATTCAAAAAAATCGATGATACCCAGCTGGCAGGGAGGCCGGATGCCGCTTTCTGCTAATTTGGGTTTTATGCTGCGTAAAAAATTTGAAGAAGCAGCAGAAATTACCAATGGACAACTGGCAAAAACCAAAAAGATCAAATGGGATATTGAACTTGAAGTGTTGAAGCCGCTCTTTGATCTGCAGGAATATTTATCGCACATTCCGAAAGAAAATGAGCTGTTGATTGAACAGATCGAAACGCGCGATGGATACCATTTATTTGTGTTTCCTTTTGAAGGCCGGCTTGTGCACGAGGCCATGGCAGCGGTTTTAGCCTACCGCATAAGCCAGGTAACGCCAATAACTTTTTCTATTGCGATGAATGATTATGGATTTGAGTTATTGAGCGATCAGCCCATTCCCGTAGATGACAGCAATGTGTACGAATTATTTTCTCCGGAAAATTTATTCAGTGATATACACAAAAGCATGAACAGCACAGAAATGGCACGACGCAAATTCAGGGACATTGCGGTTATTGGGGGATTGATCTTCCAGGGCTTTCCCGGTGAACAAAAAAAGGCGAGGCATCTGCAATCTTCCGCCTCTTTGCTTTTTAATGTGTTTTCAGAATATGAAAAGGACAATTTATTATTACGCCAGGCATATAATGAAGTGATGGAGCAGCAAATGGAGGAAGAAAGATTACGCAACATGCTTAACAGGATCCAAAAAGGAAATATCATCATCACCTTTCCAAAACGCTTAACACCCTTTTGCTTCCCGGTAAAAGTTGACAGCATGCGTGAAAATCTTTCTTCAGAAAAACTGGAAGACCGGATTAAAAGAATGCAGATGCAACTGCAAAAATGATTAATTAGATTTGCTGATATGAACCCACGTGCCTCCGCAACATGCACATAATTTAGCATCCTCAAAAG
>JACDBU010000016.1 GCA_013694745.1 Chitinophagaceae bacterium | reverse complement strand
ACTATAAACAATAATATTTTTAACGATCTGTACATATAATTATCTTAACAAATTTAACAAATAAAAATAACAATATGTAAAATTTTTATCAGAATCTTTGACCAGTTGTAAAATACCAGCTTAAGGGATAACTGATTTGTTGCATTATTATTGTAAAAATCACTAATTTCAGAAAACCTTATATAATGGGAGATAATTCATACCGGCAGGATAAAGAAGAATTGAGGGCACTTTTACGCCAATACCATAACCTGAAACAAGGTTATAGTTATTCGTTTATTGAGGAAGAGGCTTTTGAAAGGATAATCGACTATTACGACGAAAAAGAAGATATGGCTTCCGCCCTGGAAGCTGCAGATCATGGGATAGAGCAATATCCCTATTCATCCATATTACAAATAAAAAAAGCGGATATATTAATAGCTACCCGCCGATACAAAGAAGCTTTATTAATACTGGACAAAGTTGAAATTTTAGACAGGGGTGATATAAATCTGTATATTTTAAAAACGGATGCATACCTGGCGCTTGACAAGCAGAAACAGGCAGCTGCTATTCTGGAAGAAGCTGTGGAGTTGTTTAAAGGAGAGGAAAAAATAGAATTGCTTTTTGAGCTGGCAGATGTATATGATGATTATGAGGAGTTTGATAAAGTTTTTAATTGCCTTAAATTAATCCTTGAACAGGATCCCATAAATGAAGAAGCTTTATACAAGATCTGCTTTTGGACAGATTATACAGGGCGTAATGAAGAAGGGATAAGATTATATGAAAAAATAATAGACCTGCATCCATTCAATGAGCTGGCATGGTTCAATCTTGGTGCTGCCTACCAGGGATTGAAGCTATATGAAAAATCAATTGATGCATACCAGTATGCCATAGCTATTGATGAGAAATTCGATTATGCTTACCGCAATATGGGCGATGCCTATCTGCGCATGCGCAAGTATAAAGATGCCATTGAAGTTTTGCAAAAGGTGCTGGCATTAACACGTCCTGAAGATGTGATATATGAAGCGATTGCCCATTGTTATACCCGGCTCAAAAATTTTGCGCAGGCACGTTTTCATTACCGTAAAGCCTCCCATTTAAACCCGGATGCAAGCCATCTTTATTATAAGATAGCCTGCACATACATGAATGAAGAGCATTGGGAAAGCGCTGTAAAAAACCTGGAAACCGCAATGCGTATTCATCGTTCACAGCCTGATTACAACCTTGCACTGGCGCAATGTTACATGGAAATGAACCGGGTAAAAGATGCGGTGATATATTTTTCAAATTTTATAAAAGCGCGGCCAAAAAATATTAAAGGATGGAAAGAACTGGTGAAATGTTTGTACAAAGCCGGTTTTTATGAAGAGGCACTGGAGCAGGTACACAATGCTATCAGGAATACGGAAAATAAACCTATTCTTATTTTTTATAAAAGCGCTGTGCTTTTCGCTTTAGAAAATGCCAAGGAAGCATTATCTTATCTGGAAACAGCTATGGAAAAATCACCAAAATTATTAAAGCAATTTATAGAACTTGATCCTTCGATGCTGCATAATCAGCAAATAATTCAGGTTATTGGCAAGCACAAGAAAAATAAACGCCCCAAAAATTAAGGGCTTATCCATTATTTAGCAGATTACTTTCACACAACTTATCTTTACGAGTATCATAAACATCCTGCATGAACTTTAACCTTACACAAATCCCTGAAAGAAATAAAAAACCCCGTGACCATGGTATTACTATGGTTATGGATAAAGGCCTTAGCATTGAAGAAGTAAAAAATTTTTTGAGTGTAGCTCATCCGCATATCGATATTGTAAAGCTTGGCTTTGGTACCGCCTTTGTAACGCCGGATCTGAAAGAAAAGATTGAAGTATACCAGGGCTATGATATACCGGTTTATTTTGGTGGCACTTTGTTCGAAGCATTTTGGATACGCAACCAGTTCAATGATTACATTGATATGTGCCGCAAATTCAATATCAATTATATGGAGGTCAGTGATGGATCCATTGATATTCCGCACGCCGAAAAATGCGGATACATAGAAAAGCTTACCAAGATAGGTACTGTGTTAAGTGAAGTTGGCAGCAAAGATGCCACACACATCATGCCGCCTTATAAATGGATAGAGCTAATGAAAGCAGAGCTGGAAGCGGGGGCCACTTATGTTATTGCGGAAGCCCGGGAAGCAGGGAACGTGGGCATTTACAGGGGCTCCGGTGAAGTAAGAGAAGGACTGGTACAGGAAATATTAACACAGATCCCGGAAGAAAAAATTATATGGGAAGCGCCGCAAAAATCACAACAACTTTATTTTCTTGAACTTATTGGCTGCAATGTAAACCTTGGAAATATTGCGCCCTCCGAAATGATCCCATTAGAAGCAATGCGGATTGGCCTCAGGGGCGATACCTTTCATTTATACCTTAACAAAGAAACTGCCTGATGCAATTGTATGGACTTATAGGTAATCCGTTAGGCCATTCTTTTTCGCAAAAATATTTCACACAAAAATTCAAAAATCTTGGATTGCTGAATAGCAGCTACCGGAATTTTGAAACACCAGCAATTTCAGAGATCCTGCCACTTTTGAAACAACCTGAGATCAGGGGTTTAAATGTCACTATTCCTTTTAAGCAAGAGATCCTGCCATTTCTTAACAGCAGTACGGAGTCCGTAAAAAAAACGGGATCCTGTAACTGCATCCAGGTTAAAAATAATGAATGGATCGGTCATAATACAGATATTACCGGCTTTCAAATTTCATTATCCCATAATCTCTCACCACATCATACCAAAGCCCTGGTACTGGGTTCGGGAGGATCATCAGCTTCAGTGGAATATGTTTTACAATTGATGTCAATAAACTACCTGGTGATAAGCAGGACCAAAACCGGTAAAAATTTCATTACCTATGATGATTTGAATGAAAACATTATTCGTGATCATACGCTTATCGTTAACACAACACCGCTGGGCATGTACCCTACCGTTAACGCATACCCTAAAATACCATACGATTTCATAACCCCATCGCATTATCTTTTTGATCTTATTTATAATCCCGCGATGACCTTGTTTTTACAAAAAGGAGAAGAAAAAGGGGCAATGATAAAAAATGGCTACGACATGCTTACGATCCAGGCGGAGGAAAGCTGGCGGATATGGAATATGGATCAATGAAGCAATATTTTTTTAAAATTTCCGGGAATACCCACCACTTTTTTCAACCCGTAATCATAACACACCATACTGGTTTTGCATAGGGCAATTTCAATGTGCTGTCCATCACGGCTAACAGCTAATTTGTAAAATAATTCAAAGCTTACATTTGTCACATCACCACAGCCTATCTGCACTTCTATGATATCCATATAAAAAGTTTCATTCTTAAATTCCACGGCGATATCAGCCATGATAAGACCTACCCCTTCAATGTTTAATTCCGTATAATTATGGGATTGCAGGAATTGCATTCTTGCTTCATGAATTATGGAAATAAGGGAATCATTACCCACGTGATTTCCATAATTTATATCGGTGATCCGTACAGGAATTTTATAACTTGGACTAAAAAAATTTTCAGGCAGGTTTAATTTCATTCTCATAAAAGTACTGCAGGATTCTATTTGCCTTTAAGCGTATGGGAAAGCTCTACAATATCTATCAAATTACCCGAGCTGGGAGCGAGGGAATTAGCCTGCATGATATCTTTCCATTTACTTATTTTTTTGTTCCAAACCGGCTTAGGCGGAAATTGATCATCGGAAGATTCGATAAGGCTTGCAGCTTTTGAAGATATTTTTACCGGCTGTCCTTCCGGACCTGAAATGGTGATATATTTTTTTGATGCAATGTCAGGTATGGTTATCTCATCTTTTGGGGGCTGATTGTTGGCCACGGTATTTTGAGGTTGGTTATTTAACGGGAGATTATTTTTGTTGGCCGGATTATTAACCTTCAATTCCTGGTGTTTGCCGGTAAGTGCGGTATTATCATTTTTTTGATGAGGAACAGGATTTTGTTTTGCTTTCAATGTATCAACAACTCTGTTATTGGTAGCTAACTGTTTGGTTGTTGCTTCCGGTGATCTGTTAAACCATAAAGCGCTTACAAATACAACCAGGGCAACGGCAGCGGCAACCGCAATGGTATAATAGATTCTTTTGTTTGTCTTTTTCCTGATCGGGATGATCATTTCATCTGTATTCAATTTTGAAGCAATTGCCTCCCAGTTTCCCTGTGGTGGCTCTTCTTCATAATTCAACATTTTTTCTTTTAAACGCTCCATATTCATTCATTTTACCGGTTACCGGTTTTGTTCAATCTTGTTTCGATCATTTTTTTCAAAACTGTTTTTGCCCTGGCAAGCTGCGATTTACTGGTTCCCTCATTGATGCCCAGCATAATGGCAATTTCTTTATGAGAGTATCCCTCTACCACGTGCAGGTTAAAAACCGCACGATAACCGGGCGATAATTCGTGGATCATATTAATAATGTCTTTTTCTGCAAGATCATCTAACACATTCCACTCTTTATCTTCTATCGTCTTTTCCTGTGTTTCAGTTACAGAATATAAATTAACCTTTTTCCTAAAATGTTCAATTGAAGTATTAACAAAAATTCTTCTTATCCATCCTTCAAACGAACCATCCCCGCGGAATTTGACCAGGTTTTTATAAACTTTTATAAACCCCTCCTGTAAAAGATCCTGGGCATCATCCGCATTGCTGCTATACCGCAGGCAAACACCGTACATTTTTGACGAAAATCTTGTGTACAGCATTTGCTGCATATGGCGGTCGCCTTCAATGCATCCCTGTATCAAGTCGGTTTCTGATGGTATATAGTTGCCTGTGTTATTCAAATATTAATTTAATAAATATTTTAAATCTCTTTTTGTAAAAAAACTACCAGTTTGTCAACTGCTTTTTTACGATGACTGAATTGGTTCTTTTCATCCATATCCATTTCTGCAAGGGTTTTATTACTTTTTAATGGCATAAATACAGGATCATAGCCGAAACCATACTGGCCCCTTTTTTCTGCAATAATAATGCCTTTGCAAATACCTTCGAACATATGCTTTTCGCCATTCAAAATTAAGCATATAACCGTTCGGAATGCAGCTTCCCGGTTTTCTATGCCTTCCAGCGCTTTAAAGAGTTTAGCAATATTATTTTCACCCGATGAATTTGTTTGCAGGTTAGCATTCCCTGCATCAGCATACCTGGCACTTCTTACACCAGGCTCCCCGTTCAGGGCGTCAACTTCTAAAGCGGTATCATCCGCAAAACAATCTGTATTTGTAAGATCATAAATTACTGATGCTTTTTCAACCGCGTTTTCTTCTATGGTATCAAAAGGTTCCGCGATATCAATATTGATCCCTGCTTCAGGCAATGTTACGATTTTAAACTTTTCTCCCAGAGCGCTTCTTACTTCGAGAACTTTATGCTGGTTATTTGAGGCAAATATTAACGTGTGCAGGGTTTCAGGCTTCATAAAGCAAATAAATTTTGCAAAGCTTTCCAGAATTTTCGTTTCAGCTCGATGTTTTCCTGTAATACTTTTAATGCAGGCACAGCCAGGTATTGAATGCTATTATGTTTTTGGATCTGAAATTCAGGAACATTAAAAGGCAGATCCAGACTGCCATAGGTGATGCCAAAAAGTATGATCTTTTTTGCCGGTAATGCTGCCAGATCAGTATACTTAAGAAGAGGGTATTTTGTAATGTTTAAAATTGCTACATCTTCCAGGTTCAATTTGCAAGCCATTAAAACATCTGTAAGAAATTGCAGATCGTCGTCTGCCAAATAAGCCATGCCTGGCATATTTATCAGCAATGCAATATGTTGTTTATTGCTGCCAAGGAACTGTAATTCAGCAACAGGAAAGGGTTGCAAAGGTGGTTCATAGACATGCAGTTCCACTAAGGTTTTCTTGAACATTTCCTGTAAAACTATTGGTGGAAGTTGTATATTATCCAGGCCCATATTTTAAATTTTCCTCAGGCTTTTTTCGTTTCTTTGCCACAAATTTAATGATATGATTGCTGCCGCCGATTTTAATATCACAAAAGTTGAAAGAAGTAAGCTTAATGAAATGTCATTGGAAAATATTCCATTCGGTAAATATTTCACTGATCATATGCTGGAAGTGGATTACGAAGATGGTGAATGGAAAACAGTAGAAATAAAACCTTATCAGCCATTATTATTATCGCCTTCTCTTGCAGCACTACATTACGGCCAGGCCATTTTTGAAGGAGTAAAAGCTTACAAAGATCAGGATGGGGAAGCCAGAATATTCCGGCCCTTCGAAAATTTCAAGCGCTTTAATATTTCGGCAGAAAGAATGGCTATGCCCCAGGTTCCGGAAAATATTTTTATTGAAGGCATGCGGCAATTGATCGAGCTGGATAAAAACTGGATACCAAAGCACGCAGATCATTCATTATATATCAGGCCATTTATGTTTAGCAGTGATGAACTAATTGGTGTAAGGCCAAGCGAGAAATATAAATTCATGATCATTTTAAGTCCAACAGGCCCTTATTATAATGTTCCTATGAGAATTTATGTTGAAGAAAAATATGTGAGGGCCGTTCCGGGGGGTGTTGGTTATGTAAAAGCCGCCGGTAATTATGGTTCTGCCATGTTTGCAACAAAAGAAGCAAAATCAAAAGGGTACGACCAGGTTTTATGGATGGATGCCTTTGAGCATAAGTATGTTCAGGAATGTGGAACGATGAATGTTTTTTTTATCATTGGGGATACCGCTATCACTCCGGATCTTGCTGCAGGTACTATATTAGCCGGAGTTACAAGAGACAGTACCATTACCCTTTTGAAAGAAATAGGATTTAAAGTGGAAGAAAGGCCACTGAGTATAGATGATATTGTAGATGCCTATAAAGCAGGGGTATTATATGAAGTATTTGGCACCGGTACTGCTGCAACAATTTCAATGATAAAAGAATTGCGATACAAGGATTTTTTAATGAATTTTGATGTGGATAATTGGCGAACAGCCCCGGAAGTGAAACAGAGAATGGCGGATATAAAGGAAGGCAAATCAACCGACCGGTATGGTTGGATGCAAAAGGTATAAAATCAATTATAAAACTTCTGTACTTTTAATTTTTAATTTTTAATTAATCCCTTACCTTTGCCGTCCAAAAAAATAAGGTTATAAAATGCCTACAATACAGCAATTAGTAAGAAAGGGAAGAGAGATTATCAGGTCAAAAAGCAAATCAAGGGCTTTGGACAGCTGTCCGCAGCGTCGAGGTGTGTGTACAAGAGTGTATACTACAACGCCTAAGAAACCAAATTCTGCCCTGCGCAAAGTTGCCAAGGTTCGTTTAACCAATAAAATTGAGGTTATTGCCTATATCCCTGGTGAAGGACATAATTTACAGGAACACTCTATTGTATTGATCCGTGGTGGAAGGGTTAAAGACTTACCAGGTGTACGTTATCATATCGTACGCGGAAGTCTGGATACTGCGGGAGTTAAGGATCGTAAAAAAAGCCGTTCTAAATACGGTACTAAAAAAGAGAAAGCAAAGAAATAATCTATTAAACGTTTAAACGTTTAAACTTATAAACGGATAAACAGATAAAATAATAACATGCGTAAAGCACAAGCAAAAAAACTTCCATTAGCTCCTGACCCTAAGTTCAATGACAAACTGGTTAGCCGTTTTGTAAATAACTTAATGTGGGAAGGTAAAAAGAGCGGGGCTTTTAATATATTTTATGATGCTATTGAAAAAGTTTCGAAAACCACTGGTGAAAATGGATATGAGATCTGGAAAAAAGCGTTAGGCAATGTTACTCCCGCAGTTGAAGTTCGCAGCCGCAGAATTGGTGGTGCTACTTTTCAAATACCTGCAGAAGTTAGGGCTGACAGGAAAACTTCACTGGCCATAAAATGGCTTATCCGTTACAGCAGGGAAAGGAACGGAAGGAGCATGGCAGAAAAGTTAGCTAATGAAATTGTAGCAGCAAGCAAAGGAGAAGGTGCAGCATACAAAAAGAAAGAAGATACTCACCGGATGGCTG
>JACDBU010000258.1 GCA_013694745.1 Chitinophagaceae bacterium | reverse complement strand
ATATGATTTTAAAACCGGCAATTTTACTTTATATGGAAAAGAAGACGGGTTGGATATTACAGATGAACTGATGAGCATTCGTTGTATTGATAATAAATTCTTGATCGGTCAGCATTCATCATTTACTTTATTTACGCCCTCATCTTTAAAAAATAATATTGATCCGCCAAAAGTATTTATCACAAATGCAACAGTTAATGACAGTTTGATAACAGTTACGGATAAGCCTTTGAACCTGCAGCTTGCTTATTATCAAAACAGGATAAGCTTTAATTTTACTGCCTTAAATTATGTAAGACCTGAACAAAATACTTTCGCTTATCGCTTAAAGGGCGCAGATACAACCTGGACCAACACTTACCATGGCTTTGTATCTTATGCAAACCTTGCACCCGGCGCTTATCATTTTGAAGTTAAAGTTCAAAATTTTGCCGGAGTGTGGAGTAATATTCAATCGGTTTCAATTACCATCAAGCCCCCATTTTGGAAAACATGGTGGTTCATCAGCCTGCTGGTTTTAGTTTTTGGAATTTTATTTTATACAATTGTAAAATATATCCTGCAAAGAAATTTAAAAGAGAAAATTCTTCGCCTGCAAAATGAACAGCAAATAGAAAATGAACGTAACCGGATCAGTCGTGATCTGCATGATGACCTTGGTAGCGGGCTTACAAAAATTGCTATTCTTACTGAAGTTATAAAAACACAACCCTCATCTGCAGAAAAAAATATTAATAAAATCAGCGAGACCGCAAGAGGATTGGTAGATAATCTTGATGAAATGGTTTGGGCGCTTAATCCTCAAAACGATTCCCTTGATAAATTGGCTGCATACCTTGCAGAATATATGCAACTCTATCTTGAAGGATCAAACATTGATTCAATAATTGATCTTCCACCAATCCTGAGTCCAGCCTATATCAACGAGGAAAAAAGAAGAAATATTTTTATGACCGTAAAAGAATTTTTAAACAACAGCGTAAAGCACAGTGGCGCAAAAAATATTTCATTCCAGCTATCACATAATGAATATTATTTCGAAATTATTTTGAAAGACGATGGTAAAGGGATAGATGAGATGATGCTCAGCGGTATGGGAAATGGTTTAAAAAATATGCAGCAGCGCATTGAAGATATTGGCGGAAGCTCAAAATTTATTTTTGAAAATGGTAAGGGAACTCAACTACATATTCATTGTCCGCTCTAACAAATTTCTACTACATGAGTAGTATATTTTGCAGCAGGATAAAAACTACATTTGTTTCCCATGAACATTAAAGTGGCTATAGCTGAAGATATTGATGACATACGCTCCGGGCTCTGCCTTATCATCAACAGCACCTCTGGCTACGAATGCAATTGCATTTGCAAAAATGGCAAAGAAGCGATAGAAAAAATTCCAGCTTACCAACCCGATGTAGTGCTGATGGATATAAACATGCCCGGAATAAATGGTGTGGAAGCAGTAAGAATACTCAAGCAAAAATTACCTTCCACTCAGTTTATGATGTGCACGGTTTATGAAGAAGATGAGCATGTTTTTGATTCGTTGAAAGCCGGGGCAACAGGATATATTTTAAAGAAAACTCCGCCGGCAAAACTACTGGATGCTATCACTGAAATCCATATCGGCGGGAGCCCGATGAGCAGTACCATTGCCCGGAAAATAATGAACTCCTTCTCTGATAATAAAGTAAAGCAACCCATTGATGATCTTACAGAACGAGAAAAAGAAATCCTCCACCAGCTTGCCCGTGGTATGCAGTACAAAGCAATAGCAGCAAGTCTTTCACTGAGTGTAGAAACAGTTCGCACCCACATCCGCAACATTTACGAAAAGCTGCAGGTACATACTAAAACTGAAGCTATCAAAAAGGCTTACAGAAATTAATTTTCTCATTAAATATCCACCTGCTAAAGCATTGTTGCTTCTCTTACATCAATCATTTGTGTAATTTTCCCCTACTACTTTTTTACTACTCTTTCGGTATAATTCTACCATACAATCAACAATACATTTGTAACAAATAATTACACATGAAATCTTTAATTTACCTGTTGCTTTTTATACCTGCATTTTCTTTTGCGCAGGATTTTAAAACTTATAACAATTATGATTTTGTTCCCGGTGATACCATAGTTTTTGAAGACCATTTTACTGATGATCAAAATGGAGAATTTCCATCTCACTGGAATTTAGGCGCCGGACAAGGGGTAATGAATATGGTCGGGGGACAAAATTCACTCTTACTTACACAAGGCAACTTTGTTCATGTGTCGCCATTGATAAAAGCGCCCATGTATTTTGCTGATGCTTTCACAATTGAGTTTGACTGGTACTTCAATGGCAGTTACGGACCACACATATATTTTTATGGTAACAGTAAAGACGCAAAAGCTGCAAGCAGCGATATGGTAAACTTATCCTTAGACCATAGTGCAGCATCGGTAATCGCCGGGGAGCTTCTATTAGATGCACCTTTCCCTCCGGAAATACAAGGAGAAGAACATTATAAAATATGGCATCACATTGCCATTGCATACAAAAAAAATCAAATGAAAATTTATGTAGATCAAAACCGAATCCTTGTTGTACCTAACCTCGGCATATCGCCACATGCTTTTGATATAGAAGGGATCGGGGATGAAAATACTCCAATAGTACTTACCAATTTTCGTGTGGCAAGAGGTGCAGGTATGAACATGCTGGGCAAGAAATTTACGGATACAAAAATTATTACACACGGGATAAATTTTGATATAGATAAAGCCACTATTAAACCTGAAAGCATGGGCACTTTAAATATGGTAATGCAGGTAATGAAAGATAACCCTGATGTGAAGTTTGAAGTTGACGGGCATACAGATAATTCCGGAACAAAAGAACATAATCTCACTTTATCTCAGCAACGTGCGGATGCAGTAAAAGCACAGCTTACCAAAATGGGTGTTGATGCTTCACGCCTTACTACAAAAGGTTTCGGAGATACAAAGTCCATTGGCGATAACAATACACTGGAAGGGAAAGCCAATAACCGGAGAGTTGAATTTGTAAAAAAATAAAAATAATCTTATTCAAAATAACCATAAAAAATAAACAATGAAAAAAGGAATTCTTCTATCAGTATTAAGCATCACATTTTTATTTTCCAGCGCTAAAATATGGCGTGTAAATAATGTGCCCGGTGTTGCTGCAGATTTTACAACTGCACAGGCTGCACACAACGGAGCTGCTGCCAACGATACCATTTACCTTGAATCTTCGCCAACCAGTTACGGTGATTTAACTACCTCAAAAAAACTAACATGGATAGGCCTTGGATATTTTTTACCACAAAATCCAGGACTGCAATTTCATTCCAATACAGGCTTTACCGGTACTATTCAAGTTAACCCGGGTTCGGATGGATCTGTATTTGAAATCGCCCACCTTGGCTCATATTTCACTATAACTTCATGTGCCAACATCACATTGCAAAGGTGTTATATTGAGAGCGGATTAATAGTAACCGGTACAACTAATCATCTTACAATTAATCAATGCTACTTGAATGTTGGCAATGGTGTAATGAACATTCAACCCACTTCGCAACAATTTGGATTTACAATTACCAACAATATCATTCGGGTTAACCAGATAATTATTAACGCAAATGCTTACCAGGTAACTTTTAATAACAACACGCTTTTCTCAAATGGTAATCCACCTAACAGCACTAATATATATGACAATTCAACCATCAGCAATAATATTTTTTACGGCGTTTCAACATCAACTTTGTATGATGCAGGGTACCCATCAAACGTAACCAATAATCTTTGGGTGCAATATAATAACCCAACTTTTGTTGGTACTAACGGAAATATTTTTGCATCAACTTTTGCTTCAGTTTTTGTTGGAGGTTCCTCACCCGATGGGCAGTATAAGCTTGTTGCAGGATCGCCTGCAATTGGCACAGGTGCAGGAGGCGTGGATATGGGGGCTTATGGCAGCGCCAACCCTTATATTCTTTCCATGATACCGGCAATACCCACAATTTATCAGCTATCAGTTCCGGCAAATGCTACCGGCAACACTTTGCCATCTACTGTTAGCACAAGAGCAAATAATTAAGCACACTGAATAAATAACTATTAATTCAGTTATTATGAAAAAAATTGCATCAATGCATTTTACCTGTATAAAAGTTTTTAGTATTATTTTTTTTATGCAGTTTGTTTTTACACAACAAACAAATGCTCAACAAAATATTGACTCGCTCGAATTTGGCATCGATAATATTGGAGCCTTTGGGCAGGCAGTCAATAAAATTCCCGTAACACCTGCACCCGTAGTAAATGCTTTTCCTTTCAATGTAAATATTTCATCGGTAAGTAATGGGATACATACATTATATGTGAGAACGCACAGCACAACTACATCTCCACCTATGCAAGGTTACTGGAGCGAAACCAATTATACTTATTTCTATAAGCAAAATAATGTTACAGCAACTGTAAGTACTGTTCAAAAAGTAGAATATTTTATTGATACTGATCCCGGAATTGGGAGTGCCATAAACATTCCCATTACACCGGCAACACAGGTTAGCGGCATAAGTTTTAATCCAAACATTGGCGCTTTATCTAATGGCTTTCATGTTTTATTTATAAGAAGTCTTGATGCAAATGGAAAATGGAGCATTACCAATTATCAATATTTCTATAAACAAAATAATGTTGGCGCTACGGTAAGTACTGTTTCAAAAATGGAATATTTTATTGATACAGATCCGGGAGCAGGCAACGCACAACCGATAACAATTTCTCCCGCAACAAATATTTCTGGCTTAAGTTTTAATGCTGATATAAGCAGTGTTGCTGCAGGCTTTCATGTTATATTTATTCGAAGTTTAGATGCGAATGGAAAATGGAGCATCACCAACTACGCTTACTTTTTTAAAGCAGGTCCGCAAACTGCAACAGCAGTTAATATAATTAAGATCGAATATTATATTGATACTGATCCAGGATATTTTAACGCACAAGATATTCCTGTAACAGCTGCGCCGGATATTGCTAATAAAAGTTTTGCGGCAAATATTACCGGGCTAAGTGTTGGCTTGCATTACCTGAATGTACGTTCATTAGACAGCAGGAACAAATGGAGCTTGAATGCTTTTGATACCTTTAGAATAGCCAGCACACTGCCTTTGCGCCTGCTTAATTTTTCTGCAGCAGCAGCAAACACGTTTGTAAATGTTACCTGGCAAACAACATTTGAACAAAACCTAAAAACCTTTGAAATTGAACACAGTGCCGATGGAATTACGTTCACAAAAATTGGAAATGTAATTCCTGTAAACAATCCTTCGGGCAGCGCTTATGTATTCAAACATTTTTATCCTGTACCCGGAGCAAATTTTTACAGGCTGAAAATAATTGAGCTGGATGGAGCTTATTCCTACAGCAACATAAAGCTTGTAGATCTCAAAAGCAGTCAGCCACCGGTTACGATATATCCTGATCCGGCAGATAAATATTTTATGGTGAAAACTGATCTGCAAAATTTTTCTCTTGATATAATTGCTGCTGATGGAAAACTAATAAGGACGTTACAGCATATAAACACAAATCTAACAGTTGATGTAAGTGGTCTTCCATCTGGATTATATAACATCAGGATAAATTCAAAAAGTAAAATAACCAATACGTTTTTAATTGTTAAACATTAAAAGGAAGTTTTAATAAAAATGTATTCAATCAGCCTAAATCAAAACAAATATTTGTAAGAAATAGACGGTTAAAACTGTATTAGTTATTTATCATACTTAATTAAATGAAAAAAATAAAAGCAGCAATTTTTGTTTTGTTTACAGCAATTACATTTTCTGTAAAGGCACAAATCGTAAGTAAAATAATGTTATCGCTTGATACATCTTCTAATACCGG
>JACDBU010000201.1 GCA_013694745.1 Chitinophagaceae bacterium | reverse complement strand
CTTATCAACTTCTGGTATCATTATTTTTTTGCCTGATCGCGGCGGCCAGTCAATTTCTATTTCATTGGAAAGAATTTTTTCTGCATCTACATTTCCATTCAGGGCCCAGGCATAAATGATCTTGCCTGATTTTAATTTCACCGGATGCAGTTCAATAAAATCGCCGGCTATTTTTTGCCCTGTCTCCTCTTCAAATTCGCGTATGGCTGCATTGAGCGGCAGCTCATCCTCACTAAATTCACCTTTGGGCAATGACCATGTTCCAAGGTCTTTATTTTTCCAGAACGGGCCACCGGGATGTACGATAAAAACCTTTAAATGGCCATCATCAAAATGGTATAATAATATTCCTGCGCTTCTTACTGGCATAATATCCGTTAAACCGTTTATCCGTTAAAACGTTTAAACGGATTAACGGATAAACGGATTAACGTATTGAATGCTTTCTGTATTTTTAAAGATAAAAACCCCGCCTTTTAACAGCGAGGTTCATTTTGTGGGAGCACACGGGTTCGAACCGCGGACCCATCCAGTTATTAACCGGAATTCCCTAAACCAAGTAACTTCTGGATCTTCTTTTTGCTTTTCCATTTTTTAATTTCTTTTTCCCTCAAAAGAGCGCCCTTCTTATTATCAAATTTTTCCTGATAAACTATCTTCCAATCAAACAATTTTCCTGTAAAGCCTTTATGATTTGAATTGTGCTTTCTCAATCTTTCATTTAAATCATCACCTGTAAAGCCAGTGTAATACTGATTTTTAATAATAGAAAATAAAATGTACACTGTATACATAAAATATAAACCCCGCCTATTCATGGCGAGGTTTATTTTGTGGGAGCACACGGGTTCGAACCGCGGACCCTCTGCTTGTAAGGCAGATGCTCTAAACCAACTGAGCTATGCTCCCAAATTTCTTTCAAAGAATTTCTTTGAAAGGTTGCAAATATAACAGAGGTTTTTAAATCAAAAAAATATAAAAAAACTAGAAGCAAGAAAGATCATTTTTGATGGTGAAGCCTAGCTCCAAAGCCACAGCACCAAACGCAACATCAGGAGATTCATTTATTTTTTAGTAACAGGATTAAGTTTCAAATGGAAGATCAACAATGGAAGTAAAAACATTTATCCCCTATAAACGAATTAACAATTATTAATCATGAAGCTAATACAGAAGTCTATACTCTAGGAGAAGACGGATTCGAACCACGGACCCTTCCGGTTATAGACCGGAATGCTCTAAACCAACTGAGCTATGCTCCCAAATTTCTTTCAAAGAATTTCTTTGAAGGGTTGCAAATATAACAGAGGTTTTTAAATCAAAAAAATATAAAAAAACTAGAAGCAGGAGAGAACTTTCCAGAATTATCATACTCCTTCAAGATTGTTTGGAATATTTATTTCTTTGGCAATGAAAAATGGAAAATTGAACCGTTGCCCATTTTGCTATCTACCCATATTTTTCCTTTATGCCGCTTTATGATATCTGCTGATATATATAATCCTAACCCAAGACTTGAAAGCATCCCGGCATCTTTTCCATTGGCCCTGAAAAAACGGTCGAAAACTTTTGTTTTATTTTCATCTTTAATTCCAATGCCGAAATCCTGGATGTCAACCTGCACATTTTTTTTGTTCTCTGAAATATGAAAATGTATCTCGTTTGCTTTACCGGAATATTTTACGGCATTGGTCAACAGGTTACTGAGCACCTGTTCAATACGGTTCTTGTCGCACCTTATCTTACTGTTACTTTCGCCGGTTTTAATTATCCTATGCGATGATATGGTGGATGAATGATCATGTACAACACCATCCACCATATTATTAAAATCTACCTCTTCAAAATTAAGATCAAGTTTACCGGCTTTTATTTTTGTTACATCCAGCAGATCACGGATAAGTCCAATTAAACGTTCTACCTGTGCCTTAGAACGGGTGAGCATATAATTTGTATGCTTGTCTTTTAGCTCAGGATGCATTTCAAGCAGCACTTCCAGGAATACACTTATACTGGTGACAGGTGTTTTTAATTCATGCGAGGCAATGGAAATAAATTCCTCTTCGGTTTTTAATGCCAATTGCAGTTCTTCGGCCAGTGTCCTGTATTTTTCTTCGCTGTTTCGCAACTCATTTTCTTTTTGTTTGAGGTCAGTGATGTCAACCAGCATATTCACTGCTTCCACAACTTTACCTGATGAATTAAAAATAGGATCAGGATGCGGCATTATATTTCGTCTTTCACCATCCGGGCGTTCAACTATGATCTCCACTCCCCTGATTGACCGGCCTTCTTTTAGAGCAACTGCCATTGGGCATGCATCAAGTGAAACCCTTGTAACTCCATCCGGTTCATAAATTTTCCATGAACCACACCACAGGTCTTTCCCGATCTCGGGCTCCCTGCCCCAAAGTGTGGCTGCTGCTTTATTATATAATTTGATATATCCATTTTCATCACAGGTATATACTGCTGCCGCAAGGCTTTGTATTATCTGGCTTTCACTATTTTCTTTTTCCTGTCGCGATCCCAGTAAAAGATTGTCATTATTTAAGGTAACTGGTTTGGAAAGTTTTAAATGAGACATTTTTGTTATTTAAAAGGATCAATTCATATTAGATATAAATGTTAACCTGTATAATTAAAATTATTTATGCCATTTCAGATCATCCTAATAATTTTGCATAACTACGATTATCATGATTTTATAGGACGGGTGATTTATGGCATAATTATGTATATATATATTATGCAAAAAACATTTTATGAAACTCAGCCTTTTTTTAACTTTCATCTGTTCTTTCATACTCACTGTTAAGGGATTTTCCCAGTCACCACCAGACAGTGTACGTACAAGAAATGATAAACCCGGTACGCCTCAATCCCTAAGAACCCCAAACCAGGCACCCACAAGCCATGTACAACTAATAAATACTAATATAGCAGTTGGACAAACCATAAATCATGGTGCTACAGAAAGCAACAAGCTCAATAATAATACCGAAAAAACTATTATTGTTGCTCCGCGTACAAAAAATGGTAAGGCAATACCCAAAACGCCGATTACTTTAGTTAACAAGCCATTGATCCGTGCAGATAGTGTTTTAAATGCCGGTGCTGTTAAAAATGGAATAAGTAATTCTACCAATCCCATACGTAAATAGGTTGCTCACTCTGTTTCTATTGCGATACATATCTTATAAAAGTCTTCTGAAAGGCTATAAATATAATTGAACTGGTCTGTTACGGACTTCACTTTTATCAATGCAATTTTTGTTTCTGTTTCAAAGCGTTTTTCTTTTAATTCAACCTGGCGCTTTTTCATCAGCTCATCGGCGGGATCATTTAAAATACGGAGCGATTCCTGAGAACGCATTATGTTTTTTACAGGGTTGTGCTGAAGTGTGAAAACAGCATTTGCTAAATGAAGATCTGTTTCATTTATAACAGGCAGAAAATCTCCTGCGCGGTATTGCAGGGGCACAGATTGAAGATAGTAAGATAAGGTAGCTATATAAGAAGTGAGCGTATGGCTTAGTACCACGAAACGATGAATATTCTCAACTCCTTTCTGTTGCCATTTGGGCTCCGATAACATCCTCGTAAATGCATCTGAAAGATTTGCAAGCGACACGAGGACATTTTTTCTTGTGTGGGGAAATGTAGCCGGCAAAAGGGTTTCATGATCTGCAAAGGCCGAAGCAATAACGGTATAATACGCCCTGTTGCTTTCCAGGATTTTTACCATATAATTTTTAATAGTAGAATGTTCCCAGGCAGGAATAAAAAATAAATTTGTTGCAAAGGCTATTGCTGAACCGATGGCAGTATCAATTAACCGGTCGGTAAGAACAACTTTGAAATCATTAGGATACAACAGGTGGAAAAAAATTAAAAGATACGGTGTCATCAATAACACGCTGATAAAATAATTCGTTCTTAAAAAAATATAACTGGCAGTCATGAACAAGATCATTATCAACAGTAACGCGGTATTGTTTTTTATAACATATAAAAAAATTACTCCCATGATTATCCCGCATAATGTGCCAATGAGCCTGTCTTTATTTCTTTTTTTTGTGAGACTGTAAGCGGGCTTCAGTATTACTATAACCGTTAGCAATATCCAGTAACTATGGCCAATGTGCAGCGGCAGGGATATGATGTATCCTGCCAGAACAGCAATTGAAACCCGTAGGGAGTGCCTGAAAATATTAGCGTTCAAGCTAAGGTTATCAAAAAATAAAGAGGGCTTGATGTCCTGCCTGAAAATAAAATCTTCCGGGTCAATTTTTTGTGCAGTATTTCTCTTTAATTTTCTGTCGTACGTGGTATAATGATGAAGTATCGCTATTCTTTCAGAAAGATCCTGGATGTTTTCGAGTATGCGCCCAAGGCTGATGAATCCATTTATATTTTCAGGTTTCATAAAATTCATTCTCAGATCATTGTAATGCGCCTTAGTTGTTGTAATACTTCCAGGAACTTCAAAATTAATTTTTGAAACCGTTCCGCTTTTAACGGCTATCCCAATTTCTTCCAGTTCATTTGCCATTAGTAACAACAAGTGCTTATATTCATCGAGGATATGGGTTACGTCAAAATAATCATGCAGTATAGAATAATCCTGGTACGAATTCATAAGCCGTTCAAAGAGTTCTGTAATTTCTAAATATATCATAACCAGCACGCGGCCCGTATTGGTTGTTTCTTTTAAAATGGTACGGGTCTTAAACAATAATTCACTCACCAGCGATTGCTGTTCCTGCACCAAAACCTGGTACTGTATCACTGCATGAAAAACGGTATCATATTTTTTATCCTTATCATATAATTCAGCGCGGCTGCTGAGATACCCACCAGTGTTACGAATAAGGTCGCCTAGAATTTGCTGGATCAACCTGTAAGGGCGGATGCGATAAAGCAGCAGGCTGAAAAGCATGTACCATACACCTCCTGATAAAATATATAAAGCATTATTTATGATCTGAGCACCATGCAAAATATGTTGCAAGTTCAGTATCATTACCAGCAGGGCAGCTATCCCAATTGCACTAGCCCTGGTGCCATATACGCCCAACATCGAAAATATAAAACAGGAAATGGTAAGGGTAATGCCAAGCAGAACAGGAGAAGGCGCAACAATTGAAATAATAATTGCCACCATAAAAATAAGAACGTTACATACCAGCATCCCATTTCTGCGGTGATGTACGGGCCCGGGATTATCACATACACTTACACACAAAGCGCCTACTGCCATTACGATCCCTGTTGCAAGCATATTAAAATAACTCATTACAAATGCAGGAAGTAAAATTCCTGCAGTAACCCTCACCCCTTCGCTTAAATAGCGGCCATTCACAAAATTTTTGTATCCCTTCGAGTAATTCATTAAATACAAATGTACACTTATGCATAAATGGGATTCTCTGAAAACAGTAAACACATCACATAGTATAGCGTATTGTGCCATAACCATTTAAATGGATATGATTTTTCAATAACTTCATTAATTGTTTTTGAATTTCTATATTTAGAACAACAACCTTTCTTAAAAGGGGCGCTTTACCGCAGAGAAAAGAGAAGAAGAGGTTTCGCATAGAAGTCAGCGTAAACTCTTTTAACTTTTGTTGTCTGCGGTTAAAAAAAATATTTCAACGCAGAGAATGGAGAAGCAGAGGTTTCGTAGAGAACTCAGCGTAAACTCTTTTAACTCTTGTTCTCTGCGGTTAAAAAATAATAAAACATGAAAGCAAAATCGATCATAGGAAAATCAACTGAAGAAATTAAAACAGCATTGGATCAAAGTATTGATGCCGAATTTAAACCAACACTGGCAATCATTTTTGCCTCATTAAAACCAGACCGCGTGGCAATACGAAAGATGCTTGATGATGCAGGAATTGCCATTTTTGGCGCTACAACAAATGGCGAATTTATTGATGAAGAAACGGGTGATGGCGCTGCTGCCATCCTGCTGCTTAACATGGACACGGATTATTTCACTATTTTTTTTGACGAATATCCTGATAAAAATTACCGTGAAAAAGCTTCAGCTATTGCAAAAAAAGCTTTGCAAAAATTTACCAACCCTGCCTTCCTGATCTCCTACAGCAATACAGAAACTGATGCGGAGCAACTGCTACTGGGCATTGAAGATGTTATCGGTAAACATGTGAATGTTTATGGAGGTGGTGCCGGCGACAACTACACCTTTTTAGAACAATTTGTATTCAGCAATAATAAAGAGAGCAGTAATGGTATGATAGTCCTCGTGCTTGATGAAGATAAGATCAAAATAAAAGGAAGGGCCACCTGTGGATGGAAGGCTGTGGGTACAGAAAGAACTGTTACTAAGAGCGAGGGCAATCATGTGTTTACAGTAGATAATATTCCCGTGCTTGACATGACGGCCAAATATGGAGGTATTGAAAATGTTACACCAGATAATAAGAATCTCATGCTGGAAATTGCTACCAGTTTCCCACTGCAGATGCAACGGGAAGCCGGCGATCCGTTAATGAGGCCCGGCCTTAAATTAGACTGGAGTGATCATTCTTTTTATTGCAGCGGATCGGTACCACAGGGCTCAAAGGTGCGTTTTTCATTACCACCGGATTTTGATGTGGTGGAAAAAGTTATCAGCGATTGTATAAATCTTAAGGCCACAGAAATGCCTGATGCTGATGCTGTGATAATATTCAGTTGCGCCGGCAGGCAGGTAGCATTGGGCCCGATGATACAACAGGAAATTGAAGGATTAAAAAATATATGGAATGTACCCATGGCAGGTTTTTTCTCCAATGCAGAACTGGCCAGGGCCAACGGCGGAAATTTAGAAATGCATAATCTTACAAATTGTTGCGTGGTATTGAAAGAAAAATAAAAAAATAATGAATTTATGAAAAAAGGAATGATCAAAGTAAGTGTACTGTATACCAATGGTGACAATAAAAAATTTGACATGGAGTATTACAATAATTCCCATTGCCACTTGTTTCACCTGCTGGAGTATGTCATGAAAATTTTCTTCCTGTACACGTTTCATTCAAAAATATTTTGTTTGAAAAAATTATGAACGAAGAACGATTTAAAAATTTGATGAAAGAAGGTCAGCAAAATTCCGAGGCATTTGAAATTTAATTTATTCGCGCATTAATCGGAAGCAAACGAAGAAAAATAACAACTTATAAAAACTTAAAACTGATAACATGAACATTTCAAAGAAGATTGTTTTATCCCTTATTGCATCAACATTCATGTTGACCCTTTTTGCACAGTTGCCTGTAGCTTCCAGTAACAATGCCATATATGGTAATAGTAAGACAGGGAAATATCTGAACACCCGTGGGTTTAAAATGTATTATGAAATCTATGGTAAAGGCAAACCATTGCTCATCATTCATGGTAACGGTGGCAGTATCAAAGACTTTAGCAACCAAATTCCTTATTTCTCCAAAGAATACAAAGTGATACTTGCAGACAGCAGGGCGCAGGGCAAATCAATTGATACCGGTTTTTCATTAAACTACGAAATGATGGCGGATGACCTCAACGCTTTACTGGACGAATTGCATCTTGATTCCTGTTATGTAATTGGATGGAGTGATGGCGGTATCAATGGATTATTGCTTGCCATACGCCACCCTGAAAAAGTAAAAAAGCTTGCTGTTACCGGTGCAAATCTATGGCCCGATTCTACGGCAGTTGACCCTTCTCTTTATCGCTGGCTGGCTGCTGCAGTGGATTCTTTATCTAAAGTAAAACAAACACAAGAAATAAAAAATCAATACAAGCTATTGGCAATGATGACCAAAGAACCAAACATCACCTTAGCGCAATTGCATACCATCAAATGCCCCACGCTTGTAATTGGCGGTGATCATGATGCATTATTGCCTAAACACACCTTGCTGATTGCGGAGGCGATCCCCCGATCTTATTTATGGATCATTCCAAATTCAGGTCATTCAACGCCTATTAATTATGCCAAACAATTCAATGAAACAATCAATGATTTTTTTAAAAAGCCATACAGAGTTATCGAAGGTTTAGATAGATTGAATTAGGTTACTATAATTTTTCTGCAACAATTCACAAAGGGAATAATGAAAGCAAAATCAATAAAAGGAAATACAACAGCAGAAATACAAACAGCCTTACGGCAAAGCATAGCCGATAGATACGAACCAACACTCGCAATCATATTCTTAACCAACATTGAAAATGCTGAAAGGATACGTTCCATATTCGACAAAGAAGGAATTGCAATTTTCGGGGCCAGCACTTCAGGAAAATTTAGTGAACATGGCATTGAAACAGATGATATAGTTGCTTTATTATTAGATATTCCACGGGACTATTTTAGAATTGTATTAAAAGATTATCATACGACCCCTCCTTACGAATCAGCCCGGCTGGTTGGTGAAACAGGGATGCAGGCATTTAACCATCCGGCTTTCATCATCTCATCTTCTGATATCAGTATATCCGGAGAAGATGTGATCAACGGACTTATGGATGCAGCAGGCCACCAGGTTACTATCATTGGCGGTATGGCTGGCGAGCAGGTAAATTTTACAGGTATTGTATTTACCAATGATTCATCCAGTAGTAACGGTTTGCTGGCCCTTATAATAGATAAGGATAAAGTCGAAGTAAATGGCCTGGCTGTTTCCGGATGGAAGCCTGTAGGAACAGAAAAAGAAATTACAAAGGCTGAGGGAATCTGGGTCTATTCCATCGACAATGAACCCGCCATGAGTGTTATCAAAAAATTTTTAGGGAAAGAAATATCATTTAGTAAACAAACTGAAGGGTTGGTGCCTGTGAATATTGATTTTCCTTTGCAGGTTCAAAGAGAATCGGGAACTCCTATGATGAGACCCGTGCTACTTTGGAACACAGCCGATCAATCTGTAATGATAGGAGGAGGAGCCAAAAAAGGTGCAAAATTTCGTTTTTCACTGCCACCGGATCTTGATGTGATAGATACTGTTG
>JACDBU010000160.1 GCA_013694745.1 Chitinophagaceae bacterium | reverse complement strand
CCATGATTTCATACCAGCACCGCCGGCATTTACGTGTTGCCGGTTGGGAACCTTATCAAGGTTTATCCGCATGCCTACCCCGCCTTTTGCGCTTGTTTCGGCTGTTGAACAAATTATTCCTGCTGCTCCCATATCCTGCATACCAACAACCGCCCCGGTAGGTATCACTTCCAGGCAAGCCTCGAGTAGTTTTTTTTCCTGGAAGGGATCTCCCACCTGCACAGCCGGAAGATCGTCAGCACTATTTTCTGTAATATCGGCCGAAGCAAAAGCTGCACCGCCCATCCCGTCTTTCCCTGTTGCACTGCCCACAATGAAAACTGGGTTACCTATGCCTTCGGCCGTGGCACTAACGGTCTCGCCTACCCGAACAATCCCTACGCTCATGGCGTTCACCAGTGGATTGGTATGATAGCATTCCTCAAAATAGATCTCCCCGCCTACTGTTGGTACACCAAAACAATTTCCATAGTGCCCTATTCCATGAACAACCCCACTAAGCAGGTGCTTTGTTTTATCATTTTTAAGATCCCCGAAACGCAATGAATTTAAAGCGGCAATTGGCCGGGCGCCCATGGTAAAAATATCACGGTGTATCCCTCCCACACCGGTAGCTGCTCCCTGGAATGGTTCAATAGCGGAGGGATGATTATGACTTTCAATTTTAAATACCACTGCATAGCCATCACCAATATCCACCAGGCCGGCGTTCTCCTCTCCTGCTTTTACCAACAGCCTGGAACCATCGCGGGGCAAAGTTTTTAGCCACTTAATAGAATTTTTATAACTGCAATGCTCACTCCACATCACGGAGTAGGCACTTAGCTCAGTAAAGTTTGGCGTACGACCTAATATCTTTTTGATCATCCCGAATTCTTCTTCTCTCAGTCCCAGTTTTTCAGCTACTTCCAGTGTTATTTCCATTATACATTATGTAGCCGCAAACATACAATCTCTGTAACTTTTTTAGTCAAATATCCTGCGCTATTATTTTAACTAACTTCCCACATCAAAATAATGAATGAGCTATTTTCTATTTATTGTATACTTTATTATTATTTGCTGGTTTATCACCAGGATAAGATTTTTTAGGGCGTCAGGCCTGGATAATAAGATCCTGTTAATACTTTTTACCATAAAAGTAATAGCGGGGATTATCAATGGATGGATCAATAGCCATTATTACACCGGCACTGATAACTGGGCATTTCACAATGAAGGCATTGATGAATATCACCTGCTTTTCAGTCAACCCAAAGAATACTTTTTAAATCTATTTACAAGCTATCACAATCATAGCTATGGCAGATTGATGGACACAACCGATTCATTCTGGAATGATCTTAGGACCAACATGATCGCTAAACTGCTTTCCATTTTTGACATCATCAGCAATTGCAATTTCTACATCAATACACTTTTTTACAACTTCCTGGTATTTTTTGGCGTGGTGAGTTTATACAGGGTGTTTAAAGAAATTTTTCCCTTCACAAAGAATGCTGTGATCATTTCTGTATTTCTGCTGCCGTCATTTATTTATTTTACAAGTGGCATACACCGGGATGGATTAATACTGCTGGGAATTGGAATTGTTTGTTTCAACATGTTCAGGATAGTAAGGCACCAGGAAATAACTTTCAAAAAAATTCTTTATACAGTGCTTGGTTTGTTGCTGGTTTTTTTATTAAGAAATTTTGTTTTTATAACACTATGCCCTGCATTGATTGCCTGGGTAGTTGCAGAAAAAAGTAACAGGAATGTGCTGCTGCGGTTTTGTGTGGTTTATACAATATTTGCACTTTTATTTTTTTCAATAAAATATATGCATCCAAAGCTTAATCTGCCAGAATATGTTTCGGAACGGCAGTTGGAATTCATCAAGCTCTCAGAAAACAGTCCTTCCGGGATAAATATAAACCCGTTGTTTCCTAATTTCAGAAGTTTTTTAAATAATACACCACAGGCCTTAAATCATAGTTTGATGCGGCCCTACATTACGGAAAAAAGTTCGTGGGTCTATTTTATTTCAGCGGCTGAAATATTAGCCTACGAGATCCTGTTTCTTCTTTTCCTATTGCAATACAAAAAAAATCAGTCGAATGATCCGTTCATTTACTTTGGGTTGTTTTTCACCCTCTCAATGTTTCTCATTATTGGTTACACCATCCCGATCATCGGGGCAATTGTGCGATACCGCAGTATTTATCTGCCATTTTTAATTGCCCCGCTTTTATGCCAGGTAAACTTTAAAAAAATCATATTCTGAAAATAAATATATTATGTTTTTACTACCAACTTCTACACAGTTCGGCACTTTTTACAAAATAAACTAATTTTTTTAAAATTATTATCGTTTTTTTGCGCTCTAAACCGAAAAAAAAATGCAATCCTTAAGATTAAAGGCAATTGATAGCTTAACCTCAAATCCCTTCAATTTAAACGTAAAAGCTTCACAACGTATCACCGATATTTTTGGCGAAAATGTATTTACATTAAAAAATGCGAGAAAAGTATTGAGTGATGAAGCCTATAAAAGCCTGGTATCTTCCATAAAAAGTGGCAATAAAATAGACCGTAAAATGGGTGACCAGATAGCTGCTGGATTAAAATCCTGGTCAGAGAAAAAAGGAGTTACTCATTTTACACATTGGTTTCA
>JACDBU010000165.1 GCA_013694745.1 Chitinophagaceae bacterium | reverse complement strand
TTATTGATCTTAATGAAACCGATAACGACATAGATCTTTATACATTGACGTCAAATGATTCAGATAATGTAACCTTTAAAAATCCGGCTTATGGAATTACACCACCTGCCTGGCATTCCCGCGATAAGGAAACAATGAAGCCGATGCATTTTCATTTTACCACATTTACAGCAAGCGAAGTTGCTTTCACCATCAGCGGTTTCGCACAGGTAATCTCATCTAAAGGTAACAGCGAAGACTTAGGTACAGCAAGCATTACAGGCAGTGGACATTTTTATCGTGAGCCAAAATATATAAAGTCTGAGGTGCTGCCGGGCTGTGATTGCGACCCCACAATTTATGCAAAAACATATGACCCGGAAACTTTGACAAGAAGCAAATCCGGTTGCGAAGCAGCGCTTCGTAACAAGTTGTTTGATGCGGTACAAAAATCTATGGTGCCACTTTTTACCAATATAGATTTTCACGGACAAGGAAGTATGACTGCCGGGGATATTCATGTTGGTATGATTCCAGGTTCTGCAGATATCAGTGTGCCGGTAAATGACTTTCCTTATTGTTCAGTAGATTATTATCATTTGGGCTCAACAGGTATTGATGCACAGAAGAAAAATTTTACTAATGATGATGGCTTTGGTTTGCGACTGATGAAAATGGCTGATTTGACTTCTCAGCCGGTCTCAACAAACAATTTGCAGGAGATGTTTCAAAAACAAGCAGCCTTTGTTGATTCGTTGCAAAAACTGATGCAGGCAAATAAAATTACTATGGAACAGTTTACAAAAGCGGCTCAAAATTATTCAGATAAACATCCCATGACAATGCCAGCCAATGATGGCATGGATATAAAAAAGATGGAAGCAGAGAACAATCTTTATATAAGTTTCATCTTCAACTCAAGCAATAATACTGATGGTTATTTAAAGCTGGCAGATAAAGAAAAAACTATTGTACAGCATAATATTAAAGGGAGTGCGTTTGAAATTTATTCACCCATGATGAAAGATAACGACGGAAGTTGGTTGCCAAATCGTATGGGAATTTACTTCGGAAAGTTTACCACACCTGTACCGGGAAAGGTTGGCGCTGGCTGGGATGCAGAAGCTACCACTGCAGTGTATCCGCCGAATGGAAATAAACTTACTATTTATAACATCATAATAAAAATGGAAGGCGGCAAAGATTTAATTGATAAAGCCATTGCCAATATTGATTTTTCTGTTTTGCAGGGTTTAATTATAAAACAATAATTGTATGAGATACATTACAGCAATAATTTTTACCGCATTTATTTTTTGTATAACTAACTGCAAAGCGCAGTATAATAATTCGAGTAGGGTTACGTCTACCCAAAATGGTTTACTAAATGGTGCTTCTGTTTTTACAATTGAATTTTGGGTGCGAACAACAGAGAATAACGGGAGCAATATTTACTGGCAACGGCCTTTTTTATTTGGCAACGAAACCAATGGCGATAACTCCGGTGATTTTGGTATTACAATAAATTATGGTTATATCGGTATGTTTGAAGGCATATCAACATTAAATACTGACCAGCAATTTTTATCAAATAGTATAAGAGTAAATGATAATTTATGGCACCACATTGCAGCAGTAAATAACGGGCAAACAATTAATTTGTATGTAGATGGTAATATTACAGGCTCATTAATTGCAGGAAGGCAATTGATTACAACCAACACCCCGCTTACGTTTGGTGCTGCTTCACTGGATCATAGTTTTAATGGCAACACACAGGGTAACATAAATTTCATTTCCGATTCATACTTTGGCGAAGCAAGAATTTCAAGTGGAATAAGGTATGGAGCCAGGTTTACGCCTTCGCAATCTTTTAATAATGATCAATATACCTTAGCCCTTTTTCATCTTGACCAAAATAACAATCAGAGTTATAATCAAAATAACAACAATCCAAACTATAACAATCAAAATCCGAATTATAATAATCAAATCCTTAACCCGAATGTACCAGTAACTTTCGATGCCAGTGAGCCCATTAACAATAATGCTGCACAAGCCGCTACACTTTATATTAGTGATTCGACTGTACTGTATGGAAAATTATTATTGGGCAAAAAAGACTGGAGTTTAAGCAATGATACTTATATACGTTTTTTTGAAGGCAATTCTAAAAAAGTAAAATATTATAAGCCGGAAGAAATAAAAGGATTCCAGATGGGCGATAGTTATTATGAGCCAAAACAGCTTGGCAATGGCCCTGTGAATGTTCCTTATAAAAAAACAATGGTAAAGCGATTGACACCGCCGGGCAGTAAAATGGCAATGTACGAATATAATACGCATACAGTTACAAAAACAAGCACTGGTTATTCAGAATACAAAAATATGGTTGCTTATTTTGTACAGTTGCCTAATACAACTGATGGTAAAGTTTACCAGTTCAGTGATAATAAATTCACACCAAAGTTTGAAACAAAAGTGAGCGCCATGGTACAGGATAAACCTGCGCTTGCAGATAAAATAAAGAATAAAGACAAAGAATTTTTTTACTCCTTTGTAACCCAGGATACGCACCAGCTTGAAGTTTGGTGGAATATTATTAATGAATACAATAAGCCCTAAGTTTAAAAATTATCACATGAAATATTTTGTTTTAAGTATTTCGATGGCAATCATGATATTTGAGCTCATTGTTGGCGCAAGTTTGGTAGCAGAGGTTTTTAGGGTTCGCAATACTTGTGACAGATTAAAAAAGAAGTTTACATTTGTTCACAAACTGCATTTAAATTTCATGATGGATAAACTTTGTTTATAATGTTTGCAACCAATAATTGTATTGATTGTTTCCATACAAAATCCCCTGTAATAGGATAGGATTACTAATACAAACTATTGAAAATGATGGATAATAATATTTTGGAAAAACTACAAAAATTTATTGAAAAAGAAAGATAGAAATATAAATTTGAATTAAAAAGAGATGTAGAATTATACGAAGACTTACACATTTATGGAGATGATGCGGTTGATTTCATCATCAAGTTTGGAAAAGAATTTAAGGTTGATGTTTCTAATTTCATGGCAGCAAGTTATTTTAAAGGCGAGGGTGTTGATATCTTTGGGTCTATTATAAGACTCATATGTGGAAAAAGAAAAGACCAAACTCATCTCAAAACAATAACAATAGGTCATCTTGAAAAAGCTGTAAAAGTGGGTAGATTAGATGATGAAATATTAAACAATTGAACCAAATATAGATTCAATGAGCTATAAAGAAATGCAGATTTTACACCGTCTTTCAAAAATTTTTGTAGTCCCGACAGGAATCGAACCTGTATCTAAAGTTTAGGAAACTTCTATTCTATCCATTGAACTACGGGACCAATACTTTCAAAAGAGCGCAAAAATAAACAATTCATTCTTCATATAAGCCTACATTATAGCAACCTGCAATAGTTTATCTTTGCCCACTCAATTTTTGAAAATCATGAAGATCCTGAATGTTATTATTAAATACCGGTTAATAATGGGTGGGGTAATGCTTGCCCTGGCAATTTTTGTTAATTTGGAAACCAGCTTCTGGCCTTCATTTATTTTATACCTTATCGCAGTGGTTTTAATTCTTGGCCATTTTTTATTTGGCCCAATGCGCCTCATACAGGGGCATATGGAATCCGGTGATATGGAGGGCGCGGAAAAGGTCATCAATTCCATCTGGTTTCCGCGATTATTGATCAAGCCGGTGCGTTCGGTTTATTTTACGTTGAAAGGGAACCTCGCAATGGTAAAGCAGGATTATACTTCAGCTGAAACACACATGAAAAAAAGCCTTGAGCTCGGCTTGCCTATGAAGGAAGCAGAAGGTGCAAATAAATTACAGCTCGGTATGCTCAATATGCAGAAAGGTGATATGAAACAGGCTGAGAATTATATTCGCCAGGCTATACGAGCCGGATTGCCTGATAAGGAAAACCAGTCTGCTGCTTACCTGCAGCTATGTTCCATCATGATAAATAAAAGAGAGTTCCGTGCAGCTAAAGAATATTTTAGAAAAGTGAAAGCCTTAAAACCAACCACACCACAGATCGTTGACCAGGTAAAACAAATTGAGAAATATATTTCGAGAATGCCTGGTTGATAAAATTGAAATCTTCTATTGTCACCTCCAAAGGGTTACGAAATAAAATAGACTCCCGGATTTACTTTGTTATGCATTAAAAAAGGGCCCCCGGTAGAAATCAGGGGCGTTGTGAGTTTTTTCTAACCACACATGAGAAGCATTTAATGCGTTAAATATTTTGCTGTAAAAGTTAAAACGTTATAAAAATTTATTTGTTACATCCTGTCAGTTTTTATTTTAAAGGATTTATTTTATATCCATAACCCACCTGCGAAAATGCGGCGCAGATTCCTGGCTTACGATCATATTATGATTGTGAATCTCCGGCAAACTCAGCTCTACTTTTAATTTTACTTTCTCAAAACTTCTGTAACCTTTAATAAAATTTATATTCACGATGTATTTACGGTTTGCCCTGTAAAATATGGATTGATCAAGTTCCTGTTCTAACTCACCCAGGTTTTTATCCGTTAGAAATTTCTTCCCGAACCTGTCTATGGCATATGCCAGCCTGTTTTCCGAATAAAAAGCAGCAATCTCCTCCATCTTCATAACAACATTTTCAGTACCTTTTTTTACGATCATCCTAGATTTCTTTTTATCAATGAGATGTTCTGTAAGATTTTGAAATGCTAAAGAATTATTTAAAAAATGGTTTTGCAGCCTTGTATATTTCGATAAAGATTTTGCAAGAATTGTTTTATCAACTGGCTTGAGTAAATAATCAATGCCATTAAATTCCAGCGCTTCAACCAGGTACTGGTCATAATTATTCATGAAAATTACCGGGGCTGTAATGATGGTATTTTTAAAAATATCAAATGATAATCCATCCGCCAGTTGAATATCACTGAAAATTATATCTGCCATTCTATTCTCTGAAAAATAAGTAATACCATCTTTTACAGAACCCAGTTCTGCCTGCACATGTACCTGGAATGCTGACTCCTTAAGGATATCAGCAAGTTTTACCTGGGTTGATATTTCGTCTTCAATAATTAATGCACTTATCATCTGTTTTCTTTTAAAGGCATTTTTTCAAGCTTAAAACCTGGCTGTTAGGATACTAGTTGCTTATCATTTTTATCATTTTCATTTTTAAATCTACTTATAGGATTATTATAAAATCAAAAATGATGCATGAACGGCGTCCTATATTATCAAAATATATATAAGCGGCAAATATAATGTCAAATAAGCTGATATACGATGATATTCGTAGGATGAGAAAATTTTATAAATGATGGAAGAAAATTATAATGCAGAATAAAATACTCGTCTCTGTATCTCATTTTGAAAACACCGCGTTTTGAAAGTTTCTGTTTTTAAATCAGCCAAACACTTCTCCCCTTCAAATAAAATATTTTGTAAACGGCTTCATGTGATAGAATACCATGTATCAGTTTAAAATATTAACGCCTCAGTATAATACCCGTTTTTTCATGCCGAATGTTTACCCGTTTGCTTGTCATCTGATAATAAAAACAATGTTATGAAAAAAGGTCTATTACTATTACTAGGTTTTATACTTACCCTTTCAGTACTTGCGCAGGTACGCACCGTTACCGGAAAAGTTGTTGATGATAAAGGCAACCCCGTTCCGGGCGCTTCCGTGATCATACGGGGAACTTCAAGAGGGATACCAGCAAATAATGCCGGCGAGTTTTCAATAAGCGCCAAACCATCTGATGTGTTACTGATAACTGCAGCAAATTTTGGAAAAGGAGAAGTAACGATCGGTAACCAGAATAATTTATCGATCACTTTAAAATCTGCGCCAAATGTTATGGAAGAGGTTGTTGTTACTGCACTTGGGCAAACAAGTAAAAAAGCCAAAGTAGGCTATTCAACCACAACCTTTAATAGTGAAGCCATTAACCGGACTGCAAATGTAAATGCATTTGATGGCCTGGCCGGCAAAGTTGCAGGCGCGGAAATATCAAGTACCGGCGGCCCTGGCTCATCTACAAAAATTATTTTAAGAGGCTATGGAGTTCTCACTGATGGAGGTAATCAGCCTTTGTATGTAATTGATGGTGTACCAATTTCAAATTCAAGAGCGGGTTCAAGTGCAATAGGATTAACTGCAGAAAATGATTTTGGTAATGGCGCTAACGATATTAATCCAAGTGATATTGAAAGCGTAACAGTTCTTAAGGGTACAGCCGCTTCTTCATTGTATGGATCTGCAGCCAGGAACGGCGCCATAATGATCACCACTAAAAGAGGAAAGGCTGGTAAAATAAGAGTTGATTATTCAGGCTCTGTAAATATCAGCCGCGTGGGTAAGCTGCCAATATTGCAAAATAAATTTGGCCAGGGCTGGAATTCAACTTTTGTTTTAGGTGAAAATGGAAGTTGGGGACCAAGGCTGGATGGCGTAATAAGACCATGGGGATCCATCGTTGATAATTCACAATTGATAAAACCTTTTTCTGCAATTAACGATAACATACGCAGTTTTTACACAGCTGGTGTTGAACTTAATAATACAATAGCAATATCAGGGGGTGGTGATAAATCCACATTCTTTTTTTCTTATGGTAATGTACAAAGCGATGGTGTAATACCAACTAATTCAGATTACCTGGCACGTAATTCTTTATCATTACGAACCAATAATAAGTTTAAAAATCTTACGATAAATACATCCTTTAATTATGTGAACCGGAAAGTTAATCAGCCTGCAACCGGCCAGGGAAGCACCTCGGGCTCCACCATCTTCCAGGATATTTTACAGATACCGGTTGATCTGCCTATTCATGATTTCAGGGATTACCGGAATAAATTTTTTAACGTCAATAGTTATTTTACGCCTTATGCTGAGAACCCGTATTATGGTTTAGATAATAATAAAAACACACAAACCTCCGACAGATTTTTTGGCAACCTCGATCTCGATTATCAATTTACTACCGCACTATCTGCACAATTGCGCATGGGTGGGGATGTAGATAACTCGAGGGGATTTAGTTACAATGCAGTAAATGCACCTGATCCCGGCAGCTGGAATAAAGGCGGCAATACTGAAGGAAGCAACAGAACTCCGGATGTTGGATCAGTGGTAGTATCCAATAATTATGTTGGAAATATCAATGGTGATTTTATTTTAAAATACAACAAAGACATTAATAACAATTTTAGCCTTGATGCACTCGCTGGTGTTAACTACAACCAGCAGGATACTAAAAGTTCCTTTGGTGCAATAACCGATCTGTTAATTCCCGGTTTTTATAATCTTTCCAATTCAACAAAACAACCTACAACCGGTAATGCATTAAGTCATCAGAGATTGTTAGGCGTTTATGGCCAGGCCACCGTAGGATTTAAAAACCAGCTTTTTGTTACGGTAAATGCACGCAACGACTGGTCATCTACTTTACCAATTGAACATGATCATTTCTTTTACCCCGGGGCCAACTTATCATGGCTTGCATCCAATACTTTCAATTTAAAAAATACACCTGTTTCTTATTTGAAATTCAGAGCGGGTTATGGAAAAACCGGTGCCAGTGCTCCAGTATACAGTATCTACCCTGTTTTAATTGCAGCCGCTGTTCCACTGCCTTTTGGAGTAATAAGTTTTCCTTTCAATGGAGTAAGTTCTTTCCGTATTCAAAATTCAATTGCAAATGCAAACCTCAAACCGGTGATAACAACCGAGGCTGAGTTAGGTATGGATGTCAGGTTCTTAAACGGACGGATTGGATTAGATGCGGCGGTGTATGATAAAAAAACAGATGGGCAAATATTGAAGGTGCCAATTTCTCCCGGCACCGGTTATACAACTTTATCTGAAAATCTTGGATTAGTTAGTAATAAGGGTATCGAAATTTCTTTTGATGCAAAACCTGTCGTGTCAAGAAATGTAACATGGTCATTCAATTATAATTATACAAAAAACACAAATAAAGTTGAACACCTTTCAAACGGGTTACAAAAAGATATTTTATTTCAAATTGTAGGCGGTGCAGAATTGGATGCCGTGCCTGGCCAAACTGCTACTGGGATATATTCTTTTGGACCGCAAATGACTGCTGATGGTAAAGTGATCGTAAGCGCTGCTACCGGCAAACCTTTACAAACTACCAACCGGATATTTTATGGAAATGCCGAAAACGATTACTCCATGGGCTTTTCCAATACATTGAAATTCAAAGAATGGCAGGTGAATTTTTCACTTGATTACAGGAAGGGAGGTGTTTTTTATAGTAAAACAGCGGAACAATTATTATTTACCGGCAATTCCATACCTACAACTTACAATGATCGCAGGCCATTTATTTATCCAAATTCCGTTATTCAAAACGGGGTAGATGGAAGTGGTAAACCAATTTATGTAGAGAATACAAAAGCAATCAATGAAAATAGTTTCCAGGACTTTTTTCCTGAAGGAGGTAATCCTGCACTGGCTTATGGACATGATATTTTAGACAGGTCATTTTTGAAATTAAGGGATGTGTCGTTGTCCTATCTTATGCCGGATAAGAGTAAATACAAGATCCACAATTTATCAATTACTATTTACGCCAGGAATCTTTTATTATGGACGCCAAAATCAAATATGTACATAGATCCCGAGGCATCAAATTTTGGTAATGATCTTACCAGCCAGTTTGGTGAGTTTGAAACTGCCCCGGTATCTAAACAATTTGGTGTTGCACTTAAAGCAAATTTTTAAAATCAATTATTATGAAAATGAATTTATTTAAAAATAAAAAAATCGTCTCTGCCTTGCTCTTCGGAGTGATCATTACAGCAGGATGCAAAAAAACATTTGATATAAACCATGATCCCAACAATCCATCGTTGGAAGTTGGTACGCCAAAAATTGTTTTCCCTGTAGGGGTTATGAGTGTAGCCGGAGTGGAGGGAGGAGATATGGCTTTACTTGGCGGCATATTGGGAGAGTATATAACACAATCGGCTGCCGCCGGTCAATATAAAAATATTGATCAGTATGATTTAAAGACCACAGATTTTAATGCTATTTACACAACATTATTTTCTTACGGGTTGAAAAATCTTCAATTTGTTGTTGATAAATCAAAAGCTTCGCAGGACTGGAATTTTTACCTGATGGGCACAGTAATGAAGGCGTATGCAACCGCATTACTGGTTGACCTTTATGATAAAATTCCTTACACAGAAGCGCTCCAGGGAGTTGGAAATCTCACACCTAAATTTGATGACGGTTATACCATTTATAAATCATTGCTGGCAAGTATTGATACGGCATTTGCAAAAGATTTTTCGGCAAAAAGCGCAATTGATCTCAGGGCAACAAATGAAGGGAATGTAGACCTTGTATTTGGCGGCGACATAAATAAATGGAAAAAATTTGCGAATACACTCGAACTAAAACTTTACCTGCGCATGATAAATGCAAAACCCGCTGAGGCGCAGGCCGGCGTGCAGGCATTGTACGCAAGAAATGCGGTTTTTTTAACTGAGGATGCAAAAATTACTGGCTTCAGTAATGCACCAAGCCTTTCCAATCCATTGTACGAACAAAATATCAGGCAATTAAATACCGACGCAAACCTGGTGGCAAGCACAACATTCGTAAGTTTTTTAAAAGCGAATAATGATCCGAGACTGGCAGATTATTTTTCAGCAAATACCACTTCTCTTAACCAGGGTGATTTTATCAACAGTACTGCTGCGGCTTTAGCAGCAACTAAACTAAAACAAAGTCCAACTGATCCGGTTGTTTTTATTTCTGCGGCAGAATCATATTTTTTACAGGCTGAAGCCCGGGAAAGATATTTTGCCGGAGCCGGTGCAAAACAGTTGTATGATATCGGTGTGTTGGCAGCCTTTTCTGCTGTTGGTGAAAATGGAAGTTCGTTCATTGCACCCGGTGGTGCTTATGCATATCCTTCGGGCACCTTCGATCAAAATTTGGCTGCGATCATAACACAGAAATGGGCCTCGTTTCCGTATGGTGTACATTTTATTGAAGGATGGCTCGACAGGAACAGGACAGGCCTGCCAAAAAGCAGCCCGGTTTATTCTACAAGCCCCTCTTACATTAGCGGGCAATTCGTAGTGTCAAAAAATTCTGTTTTACCTGCGGGAGAATATCCTAAAAGGCTGGTGTTCCCGGATGCGGAAAGATCCACCAATCCTAATACTCCGCCACAGGTTCCAATTACAACACCGGTTTGGTGGGGATTATAAATTATAAAAATAACTACGATGAAAAAAACATATGCATTAATATTTGCCGGGATTTTAACCATGATCATGTCATGTTCTAAAGACCCGATAATAAGTACGAACGATCAAGTTGGTATTTCTAAAATAACCTATTATCCTACCATAACGGTTACGGGAAATTCAATAGTTGCTGTCGCGAATGGCAGTGTTTTCACTGATCCCGGGGTAAAAGCCAGCGCTGGTTCTGCAGATGTTCCTGTTGTTACCACACCAACATTAAATACTAACACCGATGGCGTGTATACATTAACGTATACTGCTACAAATAAGGATGGATTTAGCTCAACAGCAACCAGGACTGTGGTAGTTTATACAACTGCCGCCGATGCAGCAGCACATGATCTCTCGGGTAGTTATCTGCGTGCTGCAACAGGGGTTTCGGCGATATGGACAAAAATTGCGCTCGGTGTTTATGTAGTACAAAATCCCGGGGGAGCCGTATCAGGCACGAGTTTAACAGTGGTGGCTATTAATCCATCAGGGTATACAATATCAATACCTTCTCAGCGTGCCAGCGATGGAAATGTATCGCAATCTACCAGCGAGTCTTATATCAACTTAAGCCCTGCCATATATAAGTGGATATTCCTGAACCCTACTTATGGCACAGGGTTAAGAACTTTTGTGAAACAATAAAAAATAAAACATTCTTAAATTCTGAAAATGAAAAAATCAATTTTAATTATAAGCGCAAGCATTTTTGTTTTGATCTCCTGCCAGAAAGCGCCGAAACCAGGAGAAACTTCTGCTGTTAAAATGGCAAATGAATGGTGGGTAACGCTAGACCAGCCGGGACAGCCGGATGTTTTTGGTATTGGCCACTTAAGGATATTAACTTACAATACGTCAACAAACGACAACCAGCTTTGGGTTGATGATGACAAGCAGGGATATGGCTTTAAAGTTAAGACCACGGCTGATTATACAAACCTCACATTTGTTTCAGCTGCTGCTGCTGCCAACGAATATTTTGTTCCGGGAAGTACTTCTTTTCCTGCAACTGTAATTTTAACCGAAGGAAAAATATTTTCAAAAACCGCGCATTCGAAAGCCGGGAATATTGCAGACAGCATCCATATGAAACTGGAATTTTCGGATGATCCGGGAACCATTTATGAAATGAATGGTGTAGAGAGAACCAGGTTTCCCCAGGATGATTATTGATACCGCATCCGGGGAATTAAAATTGTTTTGTACAATTACCAGGTTAAATAAAGTAGATTAAAATCGCTTACATAACAACTCAACGATATTCTCCTGTTTACATTTTCGTAAATTTGCAGGATGTATGATTATCGCGAAATTCTAAAAAGAACATTCACAGAATCTTATAATAAATTAAACGCCGAACAAAAGAAAGCCGTTGATACCATTGAGGGGCCGGTTATGGTGATAGCAGGTCCCGGCACAGGTAAAACCCAGATACTGGCCGCAAGGATCGGGAAGATATTATTGGAGACGGATGTTCTTCCGCAAAATATTTTATGCCTTACCTATACTGACGCGGGCGCAATTGCCATGCGCAGGAGACTGTTTCATTTTATTGGCGCCGATGCCTACAAAGTAAATATTTACACCTTCCATTCCTTTTGTAATGATATCATCCAGGATAATTTATCCATGTTTGAAAAGACAGCGCTGAACCCTGTTTCGGAGCTCCAAAAGATACAGTTGTTTAAAGAGCTGATAGACGGGTTTCCTAAAAATCATTTGCTTAAAAGATACCGCGGCGATGTTTATTATGAAATAAAAAATCTGCAAAATTTATTTTCTGCCATGAAGCGCGAAGGCTGGAGCCAGGATTTTTTACAGCAGCGGATCGATGTGTACCTGGAAAGAATAAAAACGGATGAACAGTTCAAATATAAAAATACAAGGAAAGGGCAATGGGAAAAAGGAGATTACAAACCCTTGTATGAAGAAGAGAAATTGCGGATGGAAAAACTTTGTGCCGCTGTAAATGAGTTCCGGCATTTCCAGGAAATGATGCGCCAAAAAAACCTGTATGATTTTGATGATATGATAAACTGGGTGATAAAAGCCTTTGAAGAAAATAAAAACCTGCTTGCTAATTACCAGGAAAAATACCAGTACATTCTTGTTGATGAATACCAGGATACCAGCGGTACGCAAAATAAAATAGTTGAATTATTAGTAAGTTACTGGGAGAACCCGAATGTTTTTGTGGTGGGCGATGATGACCAGAGTATTTTTCGCTTCCAGGGTGCCAACATTGAGAACATGGAAGGTTTTGCCAATGGATATGCCGATCTTTTAAAGATTGTATTAACCAACAATTACCGTTCTACCCAGGGAATACTCGATATTTCAAAAACACTTATTGAAAGAAATAATGAACGGCTGATCAATAAATTTGAAGGCTTGAGTAAAAATCTTATTTCTTCAAAAGAGGAACTAATGCACCTGTTGCATAACCCAACCATTGTTGAATATAAAACCACTAAAGATGAAATGGCAGATATTACGAATGCTGTGCAAACCCTGGTGCAGCAAGGGGTTGAACCGGGAAGAATTTCCGTTATCTACAAAGAAAATAAATATGGAGAAGACCTTGCCAGGTATTTCAGGCTAAAAGATATTCCTGTTTTTTCTAAGCGCAGTATAAATATCATCCAGCATCCATTTGCAAAAAAAATTATCCTTTTGCTGCGTTACCTGGCAGCTGAACACGACATACCTTATGGTGGTGATGAAATGCTTTTTGAGATCCTTCATTATGATTTTTATAAGATCCCCCCGATTGAGATCGCAAAATTAACGGTTGAAGTAAATTCTAAAAAACATGGTGGTAATCTAACTTCTATAAGAAAGTTGCTTTACGATAAATCAAACCAGCCCGCTGTAAATTTATTTGACAAGGGGATACACGAACGTCTAAAAAATATAAGTAAAATAATTGAGGAGCTGATCGCGGATGTTTCTAATGTAACCTTACAACAGCTTTTTGAAAATATTATATGCAATGCAGGAGTACTAAGCTATATCATGAAGAGTGATGAAAAAATAATGCTCATGCAAATGCTCACTGCCTTGTTTGATTTTATAAAAGAAGAAACGGCTCGTAACCCGCTGCTTAATTTGCAAGCCCTCATTTCTATAATTGACCTGATGGAAAAAGAAGAGCTGCCGCTTTCTATGACAAAAGTATCGGGTAGTGATAAAGGTGTAAACCTTTTAACAGCACATGGTTCCAAAGGACTTGAATTTGAATATGTATTTGTTGCCGGGGTAAATGCAACCTTATGGGAAAAGAAAAAGAAACCATCAGGCGGATTCAAATTTCCGGATACCGTTTTTTCTTCTTTGCCTGCTGCCAATGACGATGAAGAACTGCGCCGGCTATTTTATGTTGCGCTAACCAGGGCTGAAAAACATTTGCAGGTTTCTTATGTAAAATATAAAGCGGATGGTAAAGAACTGGAACCCTCGATGTTCATTGCAGAAATTTTGCAATCACATGAACTGCCAATAGAAAGAAGGGATGTGGGAGAGGATGACCTGATGGATTTTGAAGTATTGAATTTCACCTGCCTGGCCCCTGAGATCGAAAAATCAGAAGAAGATTTTATAACAGGCCTGCTCGAAAAATATGTAATGAATGTTACGGCACTCAATAATTATTTAAAGTGCCCGCTTGAATTTTATTTTAAGAACCTGTTGCGTATCCCTTCCGGCAAATCGGAAAATACAGAATTTGGCAGCGCTGTGCATTTTGCCTTGCAAAGACTATTTGAGAAAATGCAAAAGCATGCAAACCAACAATTCGGGAGCAAAGAAGATATGATAGAAGATTTTAACTGGTACATGTTGCGTCACCGGGAAAACTTTACCAAAGCTGCTTTTGAAAGAAGAATGGAATATGGAGACGAAGTATTGCGAAATTATTATGAAAATTACATCCACACTTTCAATAAGATCGTAGCGGTTGAACGCGCTATAAAAAATGTGGTTGTAAACGGGGTACCACTCAAAGGCAAAATTGATAAGCTGGAATTTACGGGCAAAGAAGTGAACGTGGTAGATTATAAAACAGGGGATGTTACCAGCAAATACACAAAAGAAAAAATGGAACAGCCCCATGAACATCAGCCTAATGGTGGTGATTACTGGCGGCAGGCTGTGTTTTACAAAATACTGATCGATAATTATGATAAAAAAGAATGGAAAGTTGTGAGCACCGAATTTGATTTTGTAGAGCCGGATAAAAAAAATGTTTTCCGCAAAATAAAAGTCGTGATCCAGCCTCAGGATATTGAGACCGTAATGCAGCAGGTAATAACAGTATGGAAAAAGATCCAGGAGCGTGATTTTTATACGGGTTGTGGAAAAGAAGATTGCCACTGGTGCAATTTTGTAAAGGATAACAAGCTTGAAATTGCCTTGCATGAAATGCAGGAAGAAGAGGTTTGATCCGTCTTTGCTTAAAACGCTGATTTCTTAAGCCTGTCTGCGTTCTGCAGTTAGTGAGTTCTTCTGTAACTATGTATTTTATGCTCTGCGAAAACGTTTATTACTCCTTCACTCTGCGGTAACATTTGCCACAAAGACACTAAGACACAAAGAAACACTAAGAAAGTTTTTTTTCTTTTTTCTTTGTGTCACTTAGCGTCTTTGCGTCTTAGTGGCTAACCCAACCATATTCTACTTAAAACCGTTACTCAGAAAATAAATTGTGAAATTTGAAATGCACAGGATTTAACGAATGCTAAAGGATTTAAGTTTGCAGATAGTTATGAAAAGAATTTTATTGATTTTTGGTGTTATCTTCTCTCTGTGGCAAATGCAGGGCCTGCTTTCGGGTTGTGCCCAGATCAGTTATCCTACTGGTGGGGTGAGGGATTCATTGCCGCCAAAACTAAAAAGTGCTAATCCCCCTTCCGGCACTACCAATTTTAAAGGAAAAAATATTGTATTAAATTTTGACGAATACATACAGCTGCAGGATCTTCAGCAAAATCTTTTGGTAGCGCCCACACCAAAAAATAATCCATACATCGATTATAAGTTGCGAGCTGTTACCATAAAGCTTAGGGATTCTTTAGAGCCCAATACAACTTATATTATTAATCTCGGAAATTCTATCCGCGATATAAATGAAAATAATGCCATCAATAATTACACGTATATATTTTCCACAGGGCCAACGATTGATTCGCTAAATTTTTCCGGAACGGTTCAACTTGCGGAAACGGGCAGGGCAGATACCACGTTAATGGTTTACCTGTATAAAAACTTATCCGATTCGGCCATTGTTACGCAAAGGCCCAAATACATTTCCCGCCTGGATGGTGCAGGTAATTTTAATTTTACAAACCTTTCTGGCGGTATGTATAAAGTGTATGCATTAAAAGATGGCGATGGTAGTAAAACATATAATGCTAAAACAGAATTATTTGCTTTTTCCGATTCGGTGGTAACGGTTAACGAAAAAACAAAGCCAGTAAATTTATTCGCCTATGCAGAGCAAAAAGATCTGCCGGTGATCCGTTCTTCCTCCGAAAAATTATTGAAATATACCACAGTTTTCCAGGGAAAACAGGACTTGCTAAATCCGCTTGTGATCGAATTTAATAAGCCACTAAAAAATTTGGATCCACAAAAAATTAGTATTACCGATACTTTACTAACGGTGTATAAGGATGCTGTTGTTACACTGGATAGTACCAAAAGAAAGATCTTTATAAATAAGGCCTGGCAGGAGAATACCGATTACAAGCTTATTATTTTGAAAGATGTTGCAACAGATACAAACGGCATTTCACTCCTGAGGTCTGATACCATTCGCTTTAAATCCAAAAGCGAAAATGAATATGGTAATCTTAAACTCAATTTCCCCAAAAATATTGATCTGAAGAAAAACCCTGTCTTGCAATTTGTTGTAAATAATGAAGTAGTTTTTTCATCACCACTTACTGCTTTGGTTTGGAACAACAAGCTATTTAAGCCTGGCGATTACGAGTTCCGCATCTTATATGATGATAATAAAAATGGGAAATGGGATCCCGGTAATTACCAAAAAAAGATACAGCCTGAAAAGGTTGTCAGTTATCCTGCCAGGTTAAATGTAAAAGCAGATTGGGAGAATGATATTGATATTAAATTATAGAATTAGTATAACTCAACTTCCAAATAACTACCTGGTTGCCCTTGTGTTAGGGACGGGTTATATTTTTCAACGCGTATCTTTACACCATGATTTTTTCTTCTTCTCTACTTGAAAATGCGGTAAATGAATTTGCAAAATTGCCAGGTATAGGCAAAAAAACTGCCCTGCGTCTGGTGCTTCATCTTATAAAGAAAGACATTGCTGAAGTAAATAATTTTAGCGAAGCAATTTCAAGGTTGCGGGAAGAGATTGTTTTTTGTAAATGCTGCCACAATATTTCTGATAAAGAATTGTGCAAAATATGTGCAAGCACTTCACGGAAAAAAAATATGATATGTGTAGTGGAGAATGTTCGCGATGTTATTGCAATCGAAAGCACACAGCAATACAACGGCCTGTATCATGTGCTGGGTGGTATCATATCACCGCTGGATGGAATTGGTCCGGAGCAATTACAAATTGAATCATTGCTTAGCCGTATTGCAACGGAAAAAAACGAAGAGATCATATTTGCATTAAGTCCCAATATACAGGGAGATACAACTATCTATTATATCAGCAAAAAATTAAAGGGCCACGCAATTAAGATTACCACCATTGCCAGGGGCATTGCCTTTGGGGGTGAGCTGGAGTATGCTGATGAAATGACGCTGGCCAGAAGTATTTCAAACCGTATACCGGTTGAACATTATGTTACCAATCAATAAGGTGAAATCTGTGAATTCGTGGCCTGTTTATTTTGCCGCCAACATGTATAAAGCTCCGTTTACTCTTTAAATTTCTCTGTTATATTAATACAATTCTTCTTTGGCTAACCGCTAAGCAACATTTCAGGAGAAGGAGATTACCATCGTTAATCAATTAACAATCTTTTTACAATTTTTATATATTTTTTAAGAAAAAAATACAGGAGATAAATTCATATAACTGATGTACGAAATATTTCGTGTTATGAGTAAAGTATGCCCCGCTTGTACAAATAATATCCTCGTAAACGTTTTTTATCACCATTTATAAAAACCGGGATTTAACTGAAATTACTTTTATGTGGTAAAACATAACTGACTGAAATAAAATAAACAGCCAGCTCTTAACCAACCAAAAAAATTTTTAAATCATGAAAAAGTTAGCAACGATCTTAACCGCTTTAATCCTGCTGTTCTCAGCTGGTTCATTTGCCGCAAGCGGCGACAATGTTACCACAAAAATTAAAACCGCTTTTGATAAAAATTTCGCTGCAGCATCATCCGTTGAATGGAAGAAGATGAGTGGAATCTATTTCGCTTATTTCAAACTTAACGATCAATCGCTTTCTGCCGCTTACAGCGAAGACGGTGAAATGTTGGGTGCTACAAGGAGTATCACCCTTTCCCAATTGCCGTTAAATGTTTCTCTCGCACTGCAAAATTTTAAAGGCGGGTATGCTTATAATGACAATGTTACCGAGTTGGTAAACGATGGGCAAACCACCTACTTCATAGGCGGTGATAATTCCAAATGTACGGTGCAGTTAAAATCCAATGCTTCCGGTGATCTTACTATCGAGAAAAAAATCAGGAAAAAATAAACGGGAATATTAGGTAAGAGGTTGCTCATAAACGGGCAACCTCTTCTTATACAATTTATATATTATTTTTTTACATTCTCATTGAGCCAGTCGCCCATAATTTGCAAAACTTCCGGTGAAAAAGTTTCTTCCAGTTCACCATATTCCTTTACGGTACATTTTTTACAATGCTGAAAAAGATGATTTAATCCGGGCATTTCTTTAACCACGTATGCCGGCGATTTACTTTTTTTCAATGCCGCTTTTATTGCGGCGAGGTTTGGTTGAGAAATTACCTGTATATCCTTATCACCATTTAAGGCCAATACTTTGCAGTGTAATTTTGTTAAATAGATCGAAGGATCAAACTGCAGAAAATATTTATACCAGGGCGCACCAAGTGATGAAGCAAAGGCATTTACAAATTGTCGCTGAAGAGAATCGTTTGTTATACCTGTTGTTGCCATTACTATATTTTGCGGCGTGGTTTTTCTCCAGGCCCCGACTTCTTTATACAATTTGATTTTTGCTTCTTCCGGGTTTTTTGCCTGAACTATTACCGGGATCAGGTTGTGGTATAATTTAATATAAGCGTCCGTCATTTCTTTGCTCATGCCTGCAGATAGCATGATAGCAGCATTTTGATCTTCCATCAATTTTGATATTTTTTCGCCAGGCCCGGCAAGCATTATTATAAAATCAATATCATTTCGTTGCGTGGCTACCATCGGCGCAATCATTCCTCCTTCACTGTGACCTATCATTCCTAAATGGTTTATGTTAACGTCCTTGCGGTTTTTTAAATAATTCAAACTGGTATTAACATCTTTGGCAAAATCAGCTGTGGTAGCGGATAAAGAACCTTGAGAAGATTTTCCCATGCCCCTGTCATCTACTCTTAGAACAATATAACCGCGGGTTGTTAAATAATGTGCTATAACTGCAAATGGCTTATGCCCTAAAATTTCTTCATCACGGTTTTGTGCGCCTGAACCTGTAATTAAAAGTATTGCCGGAAAAGGACCTGCGCCTTTTGGGGTTGTAATTGTTGCACCGTAATGGAGTGTTTTGTCAGCATTATCATATTCTACATCATCGCTATTATATGCGTATGGTGGTTTGGGTGTTTGAGGACGGAGCAATACTGAAACCTTATCTGTTTTTTTAAGGTTTAAATCAATGCTTCTTCCCTGGGTTAACACTCCCTTTATTATGGAATCACTCATAAATTTTCCGTTATAACTTCCATGTATACTTGGCACCTCCAGGAACAGAGAATCATTTCTTAAAATAATATTTGAACACGGAATTCCCTTTACACCCTGGTCAGGACTATCCGAGGTACCGGAAATAGCGCCTGAGCTGTCTTTTGTAAAATGGAATACGATCCGCAACTCAACGCCTACTTGTATTTTTCCTTCCCAGGTGCCTGTTACACCTGGTGTGTTTTGAGCTATTATGCTACTGGTAAAAAAAGTAAACAGGATGGTGATAAATGTTTTCATAAAAAATTATCAGGTGATTGAATCAGGTTTTTTTTCTTGTTTGAATATTTGATAAGAATAAACAACCGGGATAATTATAATAACAAACAATATGCAAAAAAAAATATATTGCGAATAAGGAGATGGGGTAAGAAACGAAATGATGGCTGCTGAAATGCCGCCCCAAAACCATAGCTTACTTGCCAGATGGTGTGTTTTACGCCAGTTGTAATCGCTGCTTAAGGTCCAGGGTAATCTTAATCCTGCAAAATAATTTGGTTTAAGGTTATTCATATAGTTTCCTATAAAAGCAAATAACAAACCAATCAGAGGGAAAAGCAGTTTGTGCATTAGTTCAATATGGTTATTTAGTGCTACAATAAAAAGAAAATTTAATGCCGTTATAAAAACTACTATTACAACTGCCAGCCTTTTAAAAGTGGCGGAAGGTGCAGCTCCACTGCGTTTTGGATCAAAACGATGGATATTCAATAATAAAAAGTACACCAGTATGGATACCAGAGTAAACATTCCATTGATCACCCAAAGCATATTTTTTTTGTCCATCCTGTCAGGCTTAAAATTAAGATCATAATGCACCGGTACTATTGGCGGAATGCTATGCCAGATAAGGGCAAGGTAAATGAGCGGCGACGCCGCCAGGATAATCATCAGCAGGTTAAAAAATGAAGATCTCTGTTTCATAAACTATTTCTTTTTTGTTTTGAATTGCAAAAACCATTTTACAATATCATCAACCACCGTTGTATCCAGTGAGTAGAAAATGAATTGCCCTTCTTTTGCTGCCTGTACCAGGCCTGCCTGTTTTAGAAGGTCAAGGTGATGCGAAATACTAGGTTTCGAGATGTCAAATTCATTAGCAATATCACCGGCTGTCATATCTTTTTTGCGTAATAATTCCAGGATCTTTCTTCTTGTTGGATCGTTCAATGCTTTAAATAAGCTATTCATTTTATTTAAATGATTGTATATTTAGACAAATATCTAAATAATATTTTAAACTACCAAGGGATTTTTTATGGATAAAACTCACCTTCCTATCCCGGGCACAACCGGTAAACTTTCGTTGCCCGAATCGTTAACTGATTGCACAGCAAAAAAATAATTGTCTTTTGAATAGGGTAATAATAATTCCAGGCCGGAAGTAAATATTTTCTTTTGCCAGAAGGCTGATGTTGTTTCTCTTATTAATATATAAAAGCCTTTAACCTGCCCGGTTGAGGGTTTTTTCCAGGACAGGAAAGTTGAATTCGATAATTTTTTTACATCCATTTTTACAGAATCAGGCATGGGCGGGGCTTTGGCAAGATTGGCAAGATTACACAAATTAAGTCCTGTATTTTTCCGGAGGTATTCATAATCTATGTGTTCAGGAAGATCGCCATATTGAATACCATTTTCATTTCTTACATCCTGGTGTTGCCTGGTATAATTCTCATTCATTTCTGTTATCCTTACAGCCGCAAAGCCACGTTGTACATAAGGTAAATGATCACCACCCCGTAAAAAACGATCATTGCGATACACCATTATCACCTGGAGATTATCTACATAACGTTCGCTTACTTCTTTAACATAGCGGGCGAGCTGTCTTGCTTTTCCATCATTTTCCAATCCGAGTGCACGGATATTTGCTGCACTTTTATCTGTTTCATAAGCAGGCAATCCCTCGCTGAAAACCCTCACTTTCGTGTTATCAATAATATTTGTTTCATTGCTGTTATTGCTGCCCATAATATCATTGTTCAAAACGGCTTCAATATTCCAGTTTTCTTTTTTAGCTTTCTCAGCCATATATGTTGATCCAAGCAAGCCCTGCTCTTCGCCACTTACTGCTACAAAAATTACCTTTGCAGGGAAGCTGTGTTTGCTCATAATTCTCGCGCATTCCAATACTGCCGCTGTACCACTGCCATCATCATCTGCGCCCGGTGCATTTCCCAGCCGGTCCATTACATCGGTGCGCATGTTATCGAGATGGCCACTGATAATAAAGATCCGGTTATCCCGGGGATCAGTTCCTTTAAGCGTTGCCATCACATTGCCAAGCAGTAAGGTTGTATCCACTCTTTTTTTATCTGCCTGTAATGTAGTGGTATCAATGAATGCAGTTAACCTGCCATTGGATTGCCTGGCAAATTCATTGAACCGTTTCAGCACCCAGTTTCGCGCAGCGCCAATTCCACGGTTATAAGTTGATTGTGAACTCAGCGTATTGCGTGTGCCAAATGATACCAGGGTATTTATATACGATTGTAAAGAATCTGCAGAAATTTCTTTTACCATTTGCGAAATTTCCGGATCACGGTTCATTATCGTTTGCGATAATAATGACTGTGATATAAAAAGAAATGTTGCAATAAATATTTTTTTCATTCTGCTGATTGAAATTAAATATACTTAAAAACCCTTATTTTCTTCTCCACTACGATTGAGCTTATGATGTGATTTTAGAAACAGTAAATTTTTTTTGATAAGATATCCCATCATGTGTATGATTAAATTATGAACTTTAAAAAAAGTAATATATCTTAGAAATTCTGTTTCTACCTGACTGCGATCCTATTCAACTGCACCTTTTATGTTATGATGTATTGTTTTAGAAAATGCCTTTGCAAATTTTTATTCCGGTATATAGAAATTATATGAAAGACATGCAATCTTCAAATCTTTTAAAAGCTTCACTTTTATGCGGTGTAATTCTCTTATTAAGTTTTTCGTGCTGGGAATTATATTTACGGGGCCAGGGGATCACTGCTACTTATGATGATGGAAAAGAATTATGGTCGGATAAGCGCGCCATGGTATATGAACCATCAGATAAGGCAACCGTTTTTATCGGCGCTTCGCGTAACAAATATGATATTGATCAGGCAACCTGGATATCACTAACTGGTGATCATCCCATACAACTTGCAATGGAAGGCAATTCCCCATTACCTGTATTGGACGACCTGGCAAAGGATAAGAATTTTAAAGGGAAACTTATTATAGACGTGACGGAAGGGTTATTTTTTACTACGTCTCCCAACAATACCAGTGAGCCAAAAGAAAGGATCGCTTATTATAAAAAACAAACACCGGCACAATGGTTCAGCTTCCGCGTTAATCATGTCCTGGAATCTAAATTTGTTTTCCTGGATAAAGATAATTTTTCCTTAAATGCATTGTTGGGAAAAATTAAGGTGCACAACCGATCGGGGGTTTTTGCATTCCCCGATTTCCCGATGGAATTTCAAGAAGTAACATTTAACCGGCAGAATTTTATGACAGATAAATTTCTGACAGATACAACCCTCCAAAATAAAGTAAAAAATATATGGGATTTTTTTAGAAGCATTAATAAAGAACCACCGATGTCAGGGGTAAAACTGGATTCGGTTTTACTTGCTGTAAAAGAAGATTGCGATAAAATAAAAGGCCGCGGCGGCCAGGTGATATTTGTAAGAACCCCGTCCAGCGGGCCTTATCTGGCAGGCAAAAAAATGGGTTTCCCCCGGCAAAAATATTGGGACCGGTTACTGGCGACAACGGGATGCCCCGGAATTCATTTTGAAGATTACCCCGCGATCGCTCATTTTCAATGCCCGGAATTTTCGCATCTCAAAACTTCTGATGCAATTGTATTTACAAAAAATTTAATCAACATTCTTGAAAACGAAAAGGGTTGGAAGTTCCCCCGAAAATAATTCTCAATAAATAGTATTAGCCAATGGATAATTCAAGTTTTAAAAGAGCAGCATTACTAACGCTCTTTTTGGTAATAAGCACCCTGGCTGGCTGGGAAATGTACCTGCGCAACAAGGGCTATCCAATTTCTTATGATGATGATGCAAGCCTGTGGAGTACAAAAAGAAGAACAGTATATCAACCCGCAGATGCCGCCACTGTATTCATTGGTTCTTCGCGTATAAAATATGATCTTGATATTCCTACATGGGAGAAGCTAACCGGCGAAAAAGTTATCCAGCTTGCAATGGTAGGCACTTCACCACGCCCATTTCTTGATGATCTTGCTGCTGATAAAAATTTCAAAGGCAAACTGGTGATCGATATAACAGAGGGGTTATTTTTCGGGCGCAATAAAAAAAGAACAGAAAAAACGTCAAGTGAATTTGAAGAATTCTATAAAAAGTGGACACCTGCACAAAGGTTCAGTGCGGTTGTGGATCATGGTATAGAATCCGGTTTTGTTTTCCTGGAAAAAAATAAATTCAGTTTAAATACTTTACTGGATGATCTCCCCATTCAAAACCGGAAAGGTGTTTTTAAACGCCCTGTATTTCCAAGGGGATTTGCGATGAACACATCCGACAGGCAATGTTTTATGGATGAAAGATTTACATCAGATACCATCCAGCAAAAGATACAGCAACAAAATTGGGGAATGCTTGGCAGCCTGGATAGAACACCCGGGATAACCGGTGATTCTTTGACGGATGTTTTTAAAGAAATAAAAAATAACATTGATAAAATAGAAGCAAGGGGCGGCACGGTACTATTTGTAAGAACGCCATCCAGCGGCGCTTACAGGGAGGCGGAGATAGCAGTTTAC
>JACDBU010000159.1 GCA_013694745.1 Chitinophagaceae bacterium | reverse complement strand
CCACAGGATCCACAGGACGAAAAGAATTGCATACTCGAGATCCGTGCCGGCACGGGGGGTGATGAGGCTTCCCTTTTTGCCGGAGATCTTATGAGAATGTACCTGCGATATTGTGAAAAGAAAAGATGGAAAACGGCATTGCTAAGTGAAAGTGAAGGTACTGTTGGCGGATACAAGGAAGTACAGATAGAAGTAACCGGGGAAGATGTTTATGGCACATTGAAATTTGAAAGCGGTGTTCATCGGGTACAACGTGTACCGGATACTGAAGCAAGCGGACGGGTGCACACCAGCGCCGCCACTGTAGCAGTAATGCCGGAAGCAGAAGAAGTTGATGTGGAAGTTAAAGAAAGTGATGTTAGAATGGAAACTGCGAGAAGTGGAGGTGCAGGCGGTCAGAATGTAAATAAAGTGGAAACTAAAGTTTTTTTAACCCATCTGCCCACAGGCATAGTGGTGGTTTGCCAAACGGAGCGCTCACAATTGGGGAACCGTGAGAAAGCAATGCAAATGCTTCGCACAAAATTATATGAAGAAACCGTTCGCAAACAGGAAGAAGAAATTTCCCGCCACCGGAAAAGTCTTGTAAGCACCGGCGACAGGTCGGCAAAAATCAGGACCTATAATTACCAACAAGGCCGTGTAACAGATCATCGCATTGGTCTTACAGTTTATAACCTGGATGCAGTTTTAAACGGTGAAATTGAAGAATTTATTGAGAGCCTTCAGTTCGCGGAAAATTCTGAAAAACTTACTCAATCCTGATTGTCAGTTTTAAGTCACATTATCAAAGAAATATTTTAAAAAATGTATTGCTTATAAAACTTGGCATCTCATTTGTATTATTCATACAAAGTTTAAAAGTCAATTTTCTCATAAGCAGTTAGTTTTGGTAAACGGCCCCTGTTTCTACAGGGGCTTTTCTTTTTCATACCGTTTTATAATTTTTTTAGAACCGGGCAATGATACCTTTGCTTTAATGAGTGAAACTCCTCAAATTTTTGAAACAAGTAAACGCATTCGCTGGCACAGTGTAAGATGGACGGCAAGAATATTGGCAATTGTAGCAATATTTTTCCTGGTTATTTTGTGTATTGCTTTATACAGTGGATCAATACCTTCCTTACCAAACCTGGAAGCAAAAGCAAAACAGTACCAGGCAAAATTAGATCCCAATAATCCATTAACTATTTCTTATAGCGACAACAAAAAATATAAAGGCATTAAAGATTTTCTTTTTAAAAAGTATAAAGATGATTCTTTAAAAAAATTAAAAAATCCCAATGGGAATACGGCTGAGAAATTACCCTATATAAGGGGCGCTTTTTACACACCCTGGAATGCCAACACCTCATTACCCGATCTGATAAAAAATGGGAATAAGTTTAACACCATCTTCCCGGAGTGGTTTTTTATAGACACCTTAAATAATGGAAAACTTAATGTTAGAATTGATACGGCAGGCCTTTATACCATGCGCCAAAAAAACTTGCGCATTCTTCCCATATTAAATAATTTTCATACGGGTAAAGGGTTTGAGGGCAAACTGGTACACAGTATACTGAACGACACTATCAAAAGAAATCGATTTATCGCACAGCTGGTTGATACTTTAAACTTTTATCATCTCCAGGGAATCAATGTTGATTTCGAAGAATTGATTGAACCTACAAACGCACCCCTCACTTTATTTCAGAAAAAATTATATGAAACACTTCACCCTCTTAACATGACCGTTACAATGGATGTGGTGCCAAATAATAATGATTATGATTATAAAAATTTAGCAACCAATAACGATTATGTTATCCTGATGGCCTATGATCAGTATAATAATTCAACCGGCCCGGGACCTATTAGTGCACAAAAATGGGTTGAGGAAGCGCTTGATTTTATGGCAACAAAAATTGACCCTGAGAAAGTGATCTTAGGCATTGGAGGAATTGGATACGATTGGTCAAACCGGAAAGGAGATACAACTCTTGCTTATACCTATAACGATGCAATAAATAAAGCTAAAATACTTGGGGCACAAATCCTCTACGATAATAACAGCTATAATCTTCATTATAATTATATAGCAGAACAAATAAATGATAAAGACAGTTTAAAAGTAGATAAGATACAACATGAAGTATGGTTTACTGATGCCGCTACCACCTTTAATCTTTTACGGTTTAGTGATGAATACGCCACCGCCGGAACGGTATTATGGCGCCTGGGAAGTGAGGATTCCCGGATGTGGGATTATTATAATATGGATCTGAGTAACAGCGGCCTGGATAAAAATCCCTTCGATTTTAATTTATTAAAAACGATACCTATCATCCCAGACAATGTTGGTTTTGAAGGAGAGGGTGAAGTGCTGGATATTATTTATACTCCGCAGGAGGGGAAAATTGAACTGGAGACAGACACATCAGAAAGGGTAATAACCGAACAGAATTATATGGCACTACCGTCTGGTTACGTAATAAGGAAATTTGCAGAAGATACTACAGACGCAGGTCCGGGCCATAAATTGATATTAACTTTTGATGATGGCCCCAGCGATGAATACACGCCTGAAATATTAGACATTCTTGAAAAAGAAAAGGTGCCGGCAACTTTTTTTATCGTAGGATTAATGGCAGAATCGAATATTCCTATTTTACAACGGATTAATAAAGATGGGTTTGAAATTGGCAATCATACATTCACTCATCACAATATTGCAAAAATGAGCGTGGCAAGGGCCGAGATTGAAATGAAACTTACCCGTCTTCTTATCGAAAGCATTACAGGAAGATCTACGATATTATTCAGGGCTCCTTACAACGCGGATTCTGAACCCCAGACTTTCGAGGAACTTGAGCCTATTGCCCGAAGCAGAAATGAAAATTATTTAACCATCGGTGAAAGTATTGATCCTATGGATTGGCAGCCAAACGTAACGGCAGACTCTATTGTAGCAAGGGTTATACAGCAGGTGCAGCAAAGAAATGCCAGTATTATTTTGTTGCATGATGCAGGAGGAGATACAAGAAGGGCAACAGTTGAAGCACTTCCGCGTATTATAGATTATTTTAAAAAAAGAGGATATAAGTTTACCACTGTAGCGGATCTTATGGGCAAAACAAAAGATGAAGTAATGCCTCCTATTCCTGTATCAAGGGATGGCTGGACAAAAAAATTAAACTTCTTTTTAGCCGAAGTCGCTTACTGGGGAGGTCATATTTTATTTTCTTTATTTATCATTGGAATTGTTTTATCTGTTGGCAGAATGCTGGCTATGGCAATACTGGCTTCGCTTCAAAAACAAAAAGAGCATGCCGCAGATATTGATATGGTTTGGACTGGCATATTAAAAAATAATCCGCCATTCGTGAGCATAATTGTTCCTGCTTATAATGAACAAATAAATGCTTGCAGAACAGTAAAAAGTTTGCTGGCGCAGGATTACAAAAATATCGAAGTGGTGTTTGTAGATGACGGGAGTAAAGACGAAACCTTTAAAATTGTTAGCGATCAATTTATGGGCTTAGCTAATGTGCATATTCTTACTAAAGCAAATGGGGGGAAGGCATCTGCATTAAATTTTGGTATTCAAAGATCACTTAGTGATTATGTTATTTGTATTGATGCTGACACCCAGTTAAAATCCAATGCGGTTAGTGAGTTGATGAAAAAATTTGATAATAAAAATGTAGCTGCCGTAGCAGGGAATGTAAAAGTTGGAAACCAGGTTAACATGATAACCAACTGGCAAAGCATTGAATATATCACGTCTCAAAATTTTGATCGCCGTGCTTTTGACCTGCTCAATTGCATAACCGTTGTGCCCGGTGCAATTGGCGCATTCAATAAGAATTATTTACTGGAAGCCGGCGGTTTTACAACGGATACCCTTGCGGAAGATTGTGATCTTACCATGAGGCTGCACCGGTGTGGTTACGTGATCCGTAACTGCAATTATGCCATCTCGTATACGGAAGCGCCTGAAACTGTTAAACAGTTTTTAAAACAGCGTTTCAGGTGGAGCTTTGGAGTTATCCAGTGTTTTTGGAAACACCGGGATACTGTTTTTAATCCCCGCTACAAAAACTTTGGAATGATTGCGATGCCTAATATTTTAATTTTTCAAATCCTGTTGCCTTTTTTAGCGCCGCTTGCAGATCTCATATTAGCAGTAAGCCTTATCGCTGCAAGTCTTGGTATCGTTGAAGCCAGTATCCCCCATATCATTTTGTATTATATAATATTTAGCCTCGTAGATTTAGCCGGTGCGGCACTTGCTTTTGCATTTGAAAAAGAAGATTATAAAAAACTTATCTGGATGATACCACAGCGTTTGGTTTATCGCCAGCTCATGTATTATATCTTATTCAAATCTTTCAACAAGGCTATGAAAGGCGAATTGCAGGGGTGGGGTTCATTGAAACGAACCGGGCGGGTTAAAGATATGGCTGTAACATAAGGAGTAATTACGAATACAATTTAATCAATTTATCAGCATTACCTTTGCATCATTCTAATTGAAACATTTTAATATTGAGTACCACAACATCGGAAAGAAAATCATTCTTTAAAAAAATAAGAGGCAAGGATGATGGCGTTCCCCGGGAAATGACATTCCTTGATCATCTTGAAGAATTAAGGTGGCATATCGTAAGGTCGGCAATTGCTTTGGTGATAGCTGCTATACTTATTTTTATAAAAATTGACTGGATATTCGACAACATAATTTATGCCCCCGCCCGCCAGGATTTTATAACGTATTCCGGTTTATGCAATCTTGGACATAAATTGCATTTGGGCAATTCGCTTTGTATGCCCCCGGTAAAAATTCCTTTATTAATAAATACCATTGGCGGTTCTTTTACATCAGCAATAAATATCTGCTTTATGGGAGCGCTGATAATAGCATTCCCTTATTTATTTTGGGAATTGTGGAAATTTATCAAGCCGGCATTATCTCCCAAAGAATTAAAATATGCGAGGGGAAGCATAGGGTGGGTATCCCTTTGTTTTTTTGCCGGGGCCGCTTTTGGATATTATTTATTAGCCCCTTTTACTTTTAATTTTCTTGCTTCTTTTAAGATCGGGAATTTAAGTTCCCAAACTTATCTTCCCAGCCTGGAAGATTATATTGACACGCTTGTAAATGTGATCCTGGGTTGTGGCCTTGCTTTCGAATTACCGGTGTTGGCTTATGTGCTTTCCAAGCTTGGTATAATTACACCAAAATTTTTGGCAACCTACAGAAAATACGCATATGTAATCATACTTATAGTAGCCGCTGTTATTACCCCTTCTCCAGACTGGACGAGCCAAACTATCGTTGCAGTGCCGCTTATTATTTTATACGAATTGAGTATTTTTATTTCCCGCCGTGTGGCTAAACAAAGAGCTTTGGATGAAAAAGAATGGGAATAATTTCTAATCATTTAAGATTAAAAATTATAAAGTGATCTCACCCCTATCCGATAGTAGTTTTACCACGTAATTTCCTGTTGGAAAAAAGTTAAATAAAATACTTAATGCATAATATAATTGCAGGAGAAAGCGTTTGAATTTAAATTTGGATAACCACAAGCGAGCAATGAAAAAGCATTTTCTTCCTACTTTAATTATTCTCTTATTTTCCCTGCTTTTTTTATCGTTTACCATTGCCGGCAGAAAAAAAATTTACAAGAAATCCATAACTATCTCAACTAAGAAAATACCTTCTACCCCCCTGCCAACCTACAATCCCTACCACATTATCATTGATAAATCTGATTATGAATTAAGGGTTTATGATGCTGAGGGATGGTACGCTACCTACCCCGTGGTATTTGGCAGCAACGACATGGGAGATAAACAAATGGCCGGAGATAAAAAAACTCCTGAAGGCAATTTTAAAGTATTGCTTAAAAAGATCCATCCCAAATGGGGACCAGAATTATTACTGGATTTTCCCAATGAAGAAAGTATCCGCAAATTCAACCAGCGGGTTAGCCAGGGCATTGTACCCCGTAACGCACAACTGGGCAATGGCATTGCCATACATGCTACAAGGCCACAGGAAGAATGGACAGTTGATTATTTTCAAAACTGGACGGATGGATGTATCTCTTTAAAGTATACGGAAGCAAAAGATCTTTACAGTTATATCCCCGTTGGTACACCGGTTTTGATCCAAAAATAAAATCCCTATCGTTTTTTAATTTTCTGTATTGTAATCAATCTACATTATTTGTTTCAGTCATAAAAAGCAGGCAGCCATCGCCATAGCTTAAAAATCTGAAATCATTTTCCAGGGCATAATCATACATTTTCATCCATTCACTGGTGATCGCAGCAATAAGTAATAAAAGAGTTGATCCGGGCTGGTGGAAATTGGTGACGAGGGCATGGCAAATTTTAAATGTATAACCGGGCACAATCAATATCTGTGTTTTGGTAACCAGCCTTTCCAGGTTATTTTTTTTCATCCACGCTAACAGGTTCTCCAGGGCTTTTGACACTGTGATAGTTTGAGCAACTAATGATTTTTTATAAACTTCCCACTGCCTGAGCGCTATTTCATTTTCATTTAACCCCGGATCTAATAATGCTTTAACGCCCATCCAGTAAAGCGTTTCCATTGTTCGCAAAGAAGTTGTACCTACAGCAATTATTGTTTTGTCAGCATTAAGTAAAATATGCTCAATAACCTCAAGCGCTACATCAATCCATTCACTGTGCATTTCATGATCTTTCAAAAGCGCAGCTTTCACCGGCTTGAATGTTCCGGCGCCCACATGCAGGGTGACGAAAGTGGTATTGATTTTATTTTTTTGCAGGGAAGAGAAGATATGAGGCGTAAAATGTAAAGCGGCTGTAGGCGCAGCCACAGATCCATTGTACCTGGCAAATACGGTTTGATATCTTTCAATATCGTTGTCATCTGCCTTACGTTTGATATAAGGCGGCAACGGCACATCGCCTGCGTGTTCAATAATTTCAGCAAATGAGTGATCAGCACCTGTGTTAAATTCAACAATAAAACCATCCCGGATTTTTTCGTGTATGCGTGCCTGTAAGGTGACCGGGATATCATTTATGAAGATGGTTTTCTCCAGTATACCGGTTTTCCATTTTCCCGCACCACCGATCATGCATTTCCAGAGAACCTTTCCTTTAGTGTTCATCGCCAGGTTGTATTCTTGGGGCAGGTAAGGCTCAAGACAAAATACCTCAATCACTCCTCCGGAGGATTTCATAAATAAAATTCTTGCCGGTATTACCCTTGTATCATTGAATACCAGCATACTGTTTGCCGGGATGTGCAGAGCGATATTCTTATAAATATCCTCCTGGATTTTACCATCATTAAAAATTAATAATTTTGACTGGTCTCTTTCGGGTAGTGGATAAGCAGCTATTTTTTCGCCAGGTAACTTGTAGGTGAAATCATTTATATCAATCTCTTCGGGCTTCATTGATGAATCAATAATTAATGATTTAGAAAAGAAGAAACCGTAGTTTTTATATTTTGCCATTGCGGATCTCTTCAACTACAGACGGATCAAGTAAGGTGGAAGTATCTCCTAAGTTTTCAGTTTCCCCCTCTGCGATCTTACGTAAAATGCGCCGCATAATTTTGCCGCTTCGTGTTTTTGGCAGTCCGGCTACGAATTGAATTTTATCCGGTTTCGCGATAACGCCAATTACCAATGTCACTGCACCAATAATTTTTTTTCTTGCAGCGTCTTCATCGATCTTTCCTTCTGCATGAATTACAAATGCATATATACCCTGGCCTTTTATTTCATGTGGAAAACCTACTACCGCACTTTCAATCACACCGGGTTCCATATCAATAGCATTTTCAATCTCTGCTGTTCCAATCCTGTGGCCACTTACATTGAGCACATCATCTACCCTGCCGGTTATGCGATAATTGCCATTAGTATCCATAAAACAACCATCGCCTGTAAAGTAAAAGCCGGGGTAAGAAGTAAAATAATTCAGCCGGCATCGTTCATGATCGCCGTACGTGGTGCGTAACATACCCGGCCACGGAAATTTAATACACAAATTACCGGTTAACAATTCACTAGTATCCTTTTTACCATTTGCCAAAGCATTTTCTGCAGCATCACTACCCCTGATGATCTTTCCATTTTCATCCATCAGCACCGGCTGAATTCCGGGTAATGGCAATGTGGCAAAAGAAGGTATCTGTGGGGTTATTCCGGCTAAATTTGAGATCATGATCCCACCCGTTTCTGTCTGCCACCACGTATCTACAACCGGGCATTTTTTCTTGCCTATATGATCATGATACCAATGCCAGGCCTCTTCGTTTATGGGTTCACCCACGGTTCCGATAACCTGTAATGAATCCAGTTTTTTATCTTTTACAGGATCCAGTCCATGCGCCATTAAGCTGCGAATAGCCGTGGGTGCTGTGTAAAGAATATTTACTTTATGCTTATCAACCACCTCCCAGAATCTGCCTGAATCAGGCCAGGTGGGAATACCTTCAAACATAGTGGTAGTGGCCCCTGCCGATAGTGGCCCGTAAATTATGTAGCTGTGGCCCGTGATCCAGCCAATATCGGCGGTACAAAAAAATATTTGCCTGGGCTTATATTGAAAAACATTTATAAAAGTATAATTGGTATACACCATATATCCCCCGCAGGTAAGAACCACTCCCTTTGGCTTACCGGTAGAGCCGGAGGTATAAAGAATGAACAATATATCTTCTGCATCCATTGTCTCTGCTGTGCATTCAAAACTTTGGAGGTCGTCCATTTTTTTTAACTCATCGTGCCACCAAATATCCCGGCCGGGCTGCATGCTAACGGAAACGCCTGTACGCTTAAACACAATTACTTTTTTAACAGCAGTGTCATCCCGCAGGGCAACATCCATTATTTCTTTTAAAGGAATCTGTTTTGCTCCCCGGTAGCCACCATCCGCAGTTAGCACCAGGCTGCAGGAAGCGTCGTTTATCCGGTCGCGGATACTTTGTGCAGAAAAACCACCAAATACAACTGAATGTATAGCGCCGATCCTTGCACAGGCAAGTATGCCAATCATTAATTCCGGGATCATGGGCATATAAATACATACCCTATCACCCTTTTTAACCCCATTATTTTTTAACACGTTGGCGAACCTGCAAACTTCAAAAAGTAACTTACGGTAAGTGATACTGCGCGAAGGTTCTGCAGGATCATTGGCTTCCCACAATAACGCAATGGTATTGGGTTGTGTTTCTGCCCACCTGTCTATGCAATTTTCAGTGATATTTAATTTTGCATTTACAAACCATTTTATTTCCGGTTTTTTAAAGTTCCACTCCAGCACACGATCCCATTTTTTTCGCCATATAAATTCATTGGCGATAGCTGACCAGAAACCTTCAGGATCTTCAACACTTTTTTTATATGCTTCTTTGTATTGTGAAAGATCTTTTATCTGGTAAGAAAATGACATACCTTATAATGAGTCAGAATGAAAAATAATTAGCATTAGTATCTGTAAATCTTAAAAATAGATCTTGATATTCTCTCCCGATTCTGTGTTGACCGTACTGTTGAATATTTTAATAGAATCTAATGTATGCGTTGTAGTAGATACGGATGTAAGTGTGTTCACATATACGTTTCCGCAATTTGTGGAAAGCTGAACATTTTCGGTGTTATAAGAATAAGTGACCGTATCCGGAACTGAACCCGCGCTTGTAATGATTTGGTATTTTACAGATGTGGCGGCGGGGTTCAATGAAAAATTAAATTTTGAGATGTTGCTAACATTGTTGTAAACGGGGGAATTATCAATTTGCGTTAAAGAAAATAGCGACGCAGCAACTGGTTTTTCAATGCCCGAAGTAAACTGGTAAAAACCATTTTTTAACACAACCACTTTTGAAAGATCACATATTGTGTAATCATCTTTACAGGAAGAAAAGATCAACAGGATAGCAAAAATCATAAACCGTATTCTTATCATATATATAAATATTATGCAATTTAGCACGATATGTAAATTATCGTGCCACTAATTTTCTTGAATTTACAATTCCATGGCTTTATATATTGCATCCTGGATCTTACTCTTCACATTAAGTTTTGATAATTTAAGGTTATTGCCGCCATCGGGGTTAACACGGTTACTCAAAAAAATAAAAATAATATTGTACTTAGGGTCTGCCCAAACACAGGTTCCTGTAAAGCCGGTATGTCCGAAAGTTAATGGTGAAGCAAGCTGTGAGGGATAAGGATCTTTGCTGGTGGCATTATCCTTTTCAGGTTTATCAAATCCAAGTCCCCTCCTGCTGTTACTGCTATTATAAGAAGTAAATAAATTAATGGTACCTGGTTTTATAAATTGTTTGCCATCAAATGTTCCACCATTCAGCAACATCTGCATTATAACGGCAAGATCATTTACATCACTAAAGAGACCCGCATGGCCCGCTACCCCGCCAAACATGGCCGCCCCTGGATCATGCACATCGCCCTGCAGATGCTGCATCCTGAATGCTCTTTCATTTTCGGTGGGTGCTATCCTGTCAATTGTAAATCTTTCACGGGGCTTAAAACCGGTGGCAGATAGCCGCAGCGGTTGGTAAAAATTTATTTTTACATACTGGTCAAGTGTTTCTCCACTGATGGCTTCAACCACTTTTCCTAAAAAAATAAAATCATTATCACTGTAAACATATTTACCCTGCACACCTAAATTACTTTGCAGCATTCGCTTGTACATTGTGTCGGTCCAGTCTTTTATCAGGAATAAGTTTTCAGCAACCCTGACAGTAAAAGTGTCATTTTGTTTTTTTGCATACAATGTTGCAAGTGGCGTGATACCCGTGCTGTCAAGGGTTTCCTTGTAAAATGGTATCCAGGCCACAAGGCCGGCCTGGTGCAGCAAAATATCTTCTATCAATAAATCTTCTTTGTTACTGCCCCTTACCCATGGGAGGTAATCGCCCAATTTTTTTTTTAGATCCAGTTTCCCTTCATCATACAATTTCATTACGCATAAAGTAGTGGCACAAATTTTTGTTACCGATGCCATGTCGTAAATTGTTTGCAGGGTAACCGGTTCAGCCTTGTCGTAATTAAAATAACCAAATGCTTTCTGGTAAACGATCTTACCATCTTTAGCAACAAGCACCGTACACCCGGGAGCTGCACCTTTTTCAATGGCATCTGTTGCAATAG
>JACDBU010000115.1 GCA_013694745.1 Chitinophagaceae bacterium | reverse complement strand
GTATAGAAGTATTACGGGCGATGTACCGGCTGAATATTATGAAGTGGAAATTGGTAAAGCCGCAAATGTGCGTCCAGGCCAGGACGTTAGTATTATTACTTATGGCATGGGCGTTATCTGGGCAACTGAGTATGCTGATGCTCATCCTGAAATTTCCATAGATATTCTCGACCTCAGAACCTTATTGCCGCTGGATTATAAATCAATCAGGGCTTCATTGAATAATACGGGGAAAGTGCTGGTGCTCCATGAAGACACGCTTACCGGTGGAATAGGCGGGGAAGTTGCAGCATGGATCGCACAAAATTGTTTTGAATTTCTTGATGCGCCGGTTATGAGATGCGGATCATTAGATACACCTATTCCATTCAATACCGGGCTGGAAAAAAACTTTTTAGCTAAATCAAGGCTACATGAAATGATACAGAAATTAATAAATTATTAATTCTTATCCTCCGCTGGAATAAACTTCATTGAAATTGAATTTACACAATGCCTCGTGTTTTTAGAAGTCAATCTTTCGCCGGTAAAAACATGGCCAAGATGTGCGCCGCAATTATTACAAACTATTTCTGTTCTTCTGCCATCAGCATCAGGAATCTGTTTTACCGTTCCCGGTATTTCATCATCAAAACTTGGCCATCCACAATGTGAATCAAATTTATCTTTTGATTCGTATAATGGAGCATTGCAACGGCGGCAGGTATAAGTGCCTGTTGCTTTATTGTTATCGTATTCTCCTGTGAATGGCATTTCTGTTCCTTTGTTAACAATTACTCTTTCTTCCTGGGGTGTTAGTTTATTATATTCCATGTAGGACAGTTTAATATTTCTTTTTGCAAATTTACGCAAACACTTACTTGTTAGATTAACTATTCCACACCGATCTTGCCGCTTGTATAAGAATTATATCTTTTTTAAGACGAAGAATTAATTTTAAAATATACGTATACTAATTGCAGCACATAGAATTTTTTCATATTGAACATTTTGAAAATAATTATCACAGGGTAAAGCCTGTTGATGAGCTTGATTATTTTATTGATTTTTTTTGGGAAACAAAATTCGATGCTTTGTTGCAGCAGTCTCCTGGTGGATTCTGATGCGTTATTTCCCAATATCGGCTTTACATAAATTGATTTCTTAATGAATTTTATAAGCGGATAAATTTTTTCACCATTTCCTTTTTGAATCTTTTTCTTTGCAAATCATAAGTAGCATTTGCAAAAAATATATTCTATGGACTTAAAAAAATCTTATTTCACTGTAATCTTTTTTCTTTCTTTTCTTTTTTCCCTTTCGCAGTCTACTAAAGTCGTATCAGTATTCAAACCCCAGGAATTATTTGCCCAGGATCTATTTACAAAGAGGGGAAATGAATTCAGGTCTGCTAATGGTGCCCCCGGGCCAAAATATTGGCAAAATCGTGCTGACTATATTTTGAAGTCGACAATAGATACTATTTCAAATGTGCTTACCGCAAAGGAAACTATTCAATACACCAATAATAGCCCCGATGCGTTGTCATCACTTTGGTTGCAACTTGACCAGGATACTTACCGTGAAGATTCCCGTTCTAATTTTTTTACCGCAGGAGCACTACGACCTAAAGGGTCAAATAAAGAGCACACTGAGGGTTTTGAATTTAAAACCGTGGCGATTGAATATAAAGGCAAAACAATGAAAGCTGATTATATTATTAATGATACGAGAATGCAGATTCGCTTAACAGAAGATTTGAGGTCAAAAGAAAAGATGACCATTCACATCCAATATCATTATACCATTCCGGGTACATTTGGCGGAAGAACAGATTATTTTGAAACTAAAAATGGAAAGATTTATGAAATAGCCCAATGGTATCCACGCATGTGTGTTTATGATGACCGGCAGGGATGGGATGTTCTGCCATTTTTAGGCAGCGGAGAATTTTATTGTGAGTATGGTGATTTTGATTATTCAGTAACAGTTCCCAATGGTATAATCGTAGCGGGAAGCGGCGAGTTACTAAACGAAAATGAAGTGCTATCTGCACAACAAAGAGAAAGACTTGTTTCTGCAAAAAAAAGTGATAAGACAGTAATGATTCGTACTGTAAATGAAGTAAACAATGCAGCGGCCGGTAATTCAAATATGGGAATGAAAACCTGGCATTTTAAAATGTTCAACACCCGTGATGTTGCTTTCGGAGCTTCAAAAGCTTATGTATGGGATGCCGCCAAAGTAAACTTGCCGGGAGGTAAAAAATCTTTAGCTATGTCAGTCTATCCCATTGAAAGTGTAGGTGAGGACGGATGGGGCAGGGCCACAGAATATTTGAAAAAATCTATAGAATATTTTTCAGAGAAATGGTTCGTGTATCCCTGGCCGGTAGCTGTTAATGAAGCGGGTATTGCAGGCGGTATGGAATACCCCGGAATTGTATTTGATGGTATAAATGATAAGGATGGTGAATTGTATTGGGTGACGGCGCATGAGATAGGACATAACTGGTTTCCCATGATTGTAGGCAGCAACGAGCGGCGATTTGCTTTTATGGATGAAGGATTCAATACATTCATTGATATATATGCGGCAGATAATTTTAATAATGGCGAATACGCTCCAAAACGTGATGGTGAATATGCTCCGGGAAAAGGAAACCCATCAGATGAGATCATTCCTTTGTTGCAGGATGAAGGTGCGCCAACTATGATGGCGAGGGCTGATATGCTTACGGAAAAATATCGCCACCCGCTGGTATATTTCAAGCCTGCGCTTGGATTGGTTTTGTTGAGAGAAGCAATATTAGGGCACGATAGGTTTGATTATGCTTTTAAAAAATATATTGAACGCTGGGCATACAAGCATCCTGCACCGGATGATTTTTTCAGAACAATAAATAATGAAGGTGGCGAAGATCTTTCCTGGTTCTGGAAAGAATGGTTTCACAACAACTGGCAATTTGATGCAGCAGTGCAATCAGTATCTTATGTAAATAATGATTATAGAAATGGCGCAGAAATAACCATTGCTAATATGCAAAAGATGGCTATGCCGCTAACCATTGAAGTTGTGTTAAAAGATGGGACCAAACAGGAATTAAAATTGCCCATAGAAACATGGATGCAGAGCGCGTTCCATACTATTTATTTGCCAACAACCCAGCCTTTGCAATCTGTGACGATTGATCCTAAAGCAATTCTTCCCGATAGTAACAGGGGAAATAATGTGTGGAAGGAATAGGGGTTATAATTTATGATAGAAAAAAACATTTATGTTTAGAGTAAAGTATAAGGATTACAATAAATATTTTTTTTAAAAATTGTTTTTCAGGATTGGTGGGAAAGGTTTTTAATCATAAATTCTTAAATAATTTCTTAATCAATACCACTTCTCCACCCACACCGAAACACTTCGTGCAGATGAAAAAAATTCGGCCCAACCATTTTCATCAATAACGACTTCTGCGGGATGGTTCTCCAAAAGATCAACAAGGGTTTTTCCTGCATACCATTTTCCTATTTCCATTGTTTTATTACCATCGCCGCCATTAGAAATTACTACCGCACAACCGCTGTGGTAGCCATCACCTTCCCTCGTCCAACCAACACAGTTCGCATGATCAAAATAATCTCTCTGAAAGCCATAAGCATTATCTCTACGGGCTTGCATAAGTTTGTCTATTTTAGGAACAGCCGGCATCCATATTTCGTATTCATTTCCATCTTTTCCATAATCTTTATAGTTAGCACCAAAAAGATCGGGGTAAAATACACACGGATATCCTCCATCCCGCAAAAGTATCAAAGCATAAGCCATTGGCTTAAACCAAGGATCAACAGGTGCTTCCAGGGCCTGTAAAGGTTGTGTGTCGTGATTGCTTACTACAGTCACTGCTTTTTCGGGCATTACATCTACGAGTGTATCATGAAAGATGGTAGTTAAGTCATAATCATTACCCGACCTTGATGCGTGATGCAGATGGTGATGCAGGGTTGAATCAAACAGACTCATATTTCCTCCCGTAACTTCAATATATTTTAATAGGAGATCCAAATTGCCGGGAGCCCAATAT
>JACDBU010000103.1 GCA_013694745.1 Chitinophagaceae bacterium | reverse complement strand
GTATGGAATAGGCAACCTTGTACCGCCAGGAAATATTTTAAATCGTGGTATGGGCGGCATTTCTGCTGGTGTTGCTGATCCGCAGGCAATAAATTTTCTGAATCCTGCCACCTATGGAAATTTTGTTTACACAACTTTTGATTTGGGAGGAGAAGTGGATTCAAGAACTTTAAAAAACAAAGTACCTGTTGAAAATTTTACTGCTAACAATGCCATCATATCTTATATCCAGATTGGAGTGCCCTTATTGAATGGCAATAAAAAAGCGGTAAAAAAAGATATTTCCTGGGGATTAAATTTTGGTCTGCGCCCGGTTAGCAAGATTAATTATAAGATTCAAACAAACGGCCGCCTGGCCGGGATAGACAGTACACAAACCATTTATGAAGGAAGCGGTGGGGTTAATGAAGCTTTTATAGGAACTGGTGTAAAGATCAAAAAATTCAGTATTGGCTTTAATACAGGATATCTTTTTGGAAATAAAAATTACAGTACCCGCCTTCTTTTAGTAAATGATACTGTAGCATATAATGCTTCCAATTCTTCAAATCAAACGAATTTCGGAGGGTTATTTTTTAATGCCGGTATTCAATATGTTACAAAAATAAAAGGCGGCTCTTTGCGCATTGGTGCTTATGGAACGCTTAGCAAGAAATATAATGCCACCCAGGACATTTTAAGAGAAACTTTTTCTTACAATCCTACTTCCGGAAATCCGGAAACGATCGACAGTGTTTTTCATAGCAATGGTGAAAAAGGTACAATACAAATGCCGGCAACTTATGGCGCAGGATTTAGTATTGAAAAAACACATTGGCTTTTGGGTGCAGATGTTGAAGCAACCAATTGGGACAATTATTCTTTTTACGGTCAAAAAGATGCTGTAAAAAATACCTGGTTGTTGAAAGCCGGGGCCCAGTATTTTCCAGGGCTTTCTGGCTCAAAGAAATACTGGAATTTTGTGAAATACCGCGCAGGCTTTTATTATGGGCCAGATTATATCAGCGCAGATAATAAACTGCCTCAATATGGTGTTTCCATTGGTGCAGGCTTTCCGCTGAAATTAAATCATACTTTTTACGATAACCAGTATTCTACGATGAACGTTGCAGTTGAATATGGAAGCCGTGGAAATAAAAATAATAATATTCGCGAAAATATTTTGCGTGTAAGTGTAGGATTTTCATTGAGTGATGTATGGTTCCTCAGAGAGAAATACCATTAATCTTCCAGGAGAAATAAATGAAGGTGCATTTTACATATTCTCATTTTTTTGTGGCAGCTCTTTTACCGGGCTGCTTTTTTATTGCTTCCTGCACCAATCCTGATAAAGAAATACAAGCCATGAATTCAAAACAGATTGGGGTGGAAGAGGCAAAAGATGTGGCGATCGATTACAGTATTTCAGGAAAAACAAAGGCAAAACTTACGGAGCCATATATGTTACGACATGAAGAATCAGTACCCTTCATTGAATTCACAAAAACCGTTCATACTAATTTTTTTGATGACACCCTGGGCGTTGAAAGCTGGCTGGATGCACGCTATGCACGGTATATGGAAACGGAAAGCAAAATTTTTTTAAAAGACAGCGTGCGGCTGATAAACCGCAATGGCGATACGCTTTATTCGGATGAGTTATACTGGGATAGATCAAGAACAGGGCATGAATTTTATACTGATAAACCTGTCCGAATACGTACCAGAACCGAAATTTTAAATGGGGTAGGATTCGAATCAAACATGGATTTTAAAAACTGGTCAATGAAAAATCTTGTAAATAGTGAAGTTAGAATCCCTTCCACACAATTTCCTCAATAAAATTATAAATTTTTTTGGCGTTACTTTTGGTAAGTAAGAACAATACAATAAATATATGCAGTATCGCCGCCTCGGTAAGTCCGGGCTACAATTAAGTGTTCTCTCATTTGGTAGCTGGATAAGTTTTAGCAAGCAGTTAAATGATACCGCCGCAGACGAATTAATGGGAGTAGCATATGATAACGGGATAAATTTTTTTGATAACGCGGAGGTGTATGCATTAGGTGAAAGTGAAAAGATGATGGGCAGGATCTTGAAAAATAAAAAATGGGACAGGTCATCATACGTTATTTCTTCAAAAGCATTTTTTGGATGGCGCGGTAAAGACAACAAGCCAAACCAAACCGGGAATAGCCGCAAACATTTACTTGAAGCCTGCAATGAAGCACTGCAGCGGTTGCAGGTAGATTACCTCGATCTATTTTATTGTCACCGTCCTGATAAAAATACGCCCATTGAAGAAACCGTGTGGGCGATGAATACATTGCTTCAGCAGGGAAAAATTTTGTACTGGGGAACAAGTGAATGGAGCGGGGTTGAAATTATGGACGCGCATCGTGTGGCAGAAAAATACAACCTGATGGCGCCAACAATGGAACAACCGCAGTACAATTTATTTGAGAGGAATAAAATGGAAAAAGAATTTTTACCCATCTTCAATTCTGTTGGAATGGGTACAACAATATGGAGCCCGCTGGCAACAGGGTTATTAACCGGCAAATACAATGTTGGCATACCTGAAGGATCAAGGCTTGGACTGGAAGGATTTGACTGGCTAAAAGACAGGTGGATCATCGACGAAAAGATAAATAAAGTTAAAGAATTGGCAGTCCTGGCGAATGAATTGAATGTTACTTTGCCTTCTTTGTCCCTGGCCTGGTGTATTAAAAATCCAAATGTTTCCACAGCAATATTGGGCGCTACAAAAAAAGAACAGTTGTTGGAGAATTTAAAAGCCCTGGAAACTCAGGAAAAATTAACACCGGAAATATTGAGCAAAATAGATGGCATCATGCAAAACAGGCCGTTAGTGCCGGAAATTTAATAATGTTGGTAAAATTTAAACTAAACGGATCTCATAACTCCGCCATTCATGGCGGAGGATCTGATAGGATATTAATTGGCTTTAGCCATTAATGAATTAAGTCGGATATTTTAAATCATAAAAAATAATAACTATGAGTAGAAATGCAACAGCCTTATGGCACGGCGGCGGAAAAGATGGACACGGGCATCTTACCACACAAAGCGGCGTTTTAAAAGAAACACAATATTCTTTTAAATCAAGATTTGAAGACGGCCCCGGAACCAATCCTGAAGAACTTATCGCTGCGGCACACGCAGGATGTTTTACCATGAAATTAAGTTTTGTTTTAGGCGAAGCAGGTTTTCCGCCTGAACAAATTGAAACCAAATGTGATATTACTTTGGCAGATGGAGCGATCACCAAATCTCATCTAACGGTTAAAGCAAAAGTTCCGGGTATCGATAAAGAAAAATTTGATGCATGCGCTGAGGATGCAAAGAAAAATTGTCCGGTATCGAAATTACTCAATACAGATATTTCAATGGAAGCCGCATTAGTTTAATAATTAAATTTTATTAATTTATATGTCACTTACCAATCGAACTGTTTTTATTACAGGCGGCTCCCGGGGTATAGGGAAAGCAATAGGGTTGCGCCTTGCGAAAGAAGGCGCAAACGTTGTGATAGCCGCAAAATCCGTTGAAGAAAATCCAAAGCTGGGCGGAACCATCTATTCAGCTGCTGAAGAAATTGAAAAAGCGGGCGGGGCAGCATTGGCAGTGCAATGTGATATCCGTTTTGAAGACCAGGTAAATGATGCACTTGAAAAAGCCGTCGCCAAATTTGGCGGCATCGATACTCTTATAAACAATGCTTCAGCTATTTCATTAACACCCATTGAGAAAACTGCTTCCAAACAATTTGACCTGATTCATGATATTAATGTTCGCGGTACTTTTTTGGTTAGTGCGGCTTGTATTCCTTTTTTAAAGAAAAGCAGCAATCCTCATATTTTAACTTTGTCACCTCCAATAAATTTATCGCCTAAATGGTTTGCTAATCACGCTGCTTATACCATTAGCAAATACAGTATGACCATGATCGCTATTGGACTTGCTGAGGAACTAAAAAAATATAAAATTGCTTCTAATACTTTATGGCCCAGAACCACCATAGCCACTGCCGCCGTAAAAAATTTGCTGGGTGGAGAAGCATTGATAAATATGAGCCGCCATCCTGCTATCGTTGCGGAGGCCGCACATTATATTATTACCCAGCCTTCCACTGAATGCACCGGCAATTGTTTTATTGATGAAACTGTTTTGGCCCTTGCTGGTAAAACAGACCTCTCCGAATATTCAGTAGTTCCAGGTGGAAAACTCTACAACGATCTTTTTCTATAAAACCTTTGTTAAAGAAATACTAATTACATTTTTTTTGGATGAGTGGTAACTTTTTTATTTGTCGTACGTATATTTTCGTAGAAGATTAAATATGCCATGACAAAGAAATTTATTATTACTATCTCACTTGTTCTATTCTATTCTTTAATATCAAGTGCGCAAAATACTTTAAACCAATTAACTGCAAAAAGAACAACAGCTGTATTTAAAATTGATGGTAAGCTTGATGAACCTGAGTGGAAAAATGCGCCTGTAGCTACCAATTTCGTAGAATTAAGACCAGTGCCTTTCCGTAAGGAAGAGGAGGTAAACCGTACAGAAATTTTTATTCTGTATAATGACCAGGGGATCTATATCGGGGGATATTGCCATGAGAAAAGTAAAGACAGTGTTGCTACAGAATTGGTAGGGCGCGATAATTTTGGCAACAATGATTTTGTAGGCGTAATTTTCGATACCTATTATGATAAGATAAACGCCAGCGAATATTTTGTTACTCCGTTGGGTGAGCAAATGGATGCAAAACAAGCCCCTAATTCTAACGGCAACAGTGAAGATTTTAGCTGGAGCAGTGTTTGGGAAAGTGCATCCAGCCTGCAAAACGATGGCTGGACATTTGAGATGTTCCTGCCGTATTCGGCTTTGCGATTCAGTAAAAAAGACAGCCAGGTTTGGGGAATGAATATTGTGCGAAGAAGAAATAAATCGGGTCGCCAGTTATTCTGGGCACCCAAAGATCCTGTAAAAAACGGCTACGATACCCAGGAAGGAACACTAACCATACCTGATAAGATTGTTCCTCCATTAAGGCTTTCTTTCTCACCCTATCTTTCTGTGTATGCAAATAATTATCCTTACAATCAGCCAGGTGTAAAAAATTCTGCTTATGCTGTTAATGGCGGAATGGATGTTAAGTATGGGATCAATGAAAGCTTTACGCTGGATGCTACGCTGGTGCCCGATTTTGGCCAGGTGCAAAGTGATAACCAGGTTTTAAACCTCACCCCTTTCGAAACAAAGTTTAATGAGAACCGGTCTTTTTTTACAGAAGGAACTGAATTGTTTAATAAAGGAAACTTGTTTTACAGCCGCAGGATCGGCGGAACCCCCCTGCATTATTATGATGTAAGCGGCGAACTAAGTGCAAATGAACATATCGTAAAAAATCCTGTGGAAACAAGGCTCCTCAATGCCACCAAAATTTCGGGACGCACAAAAGGCAAATTGGGCATTGGATTTTTTAATGCACTTTCACAACCAACCTATGCAACAATAGAAGATGATAATGGCAAAGCACGCAAGATAGAAACAGGCCCTCTCACAAATTATAATATCATCGTTTTAAACCAGAGCCTTAAAAATAATTCTTCTGTAACCCTGGTAAATACCAGTGTTATACGAAAAGGTAAAGATTATGATGCCAATGTTACGGCGGGATTATTTGACCTCTATGATAAAAAAAATAGATTCAATTTTAACGGTAACGCGTACATGAGCACATTGTTCGGACCGGCAAATACCACCGGTTACAAATACGGATTAGGGGTAGGCAAGGTGAGCGGAAATTTTAATGCGCAAACCTATATGCAGGTGGTTGATGACAAATTTAATCCCAATGACCTGGGCATCCAGTTCTTCAATAATTATACAGAGAATTATGTATACCTCGGCTACTCCGTTACCAAACCACACAAATGGTATAACACGTGGTATAATAATTTTAACCTTACTTACGACCGGCAGTATATGCCCAATGCTTACAAAACTTTCCAGTATAATTATAATGGAAATGTTCAATTGAAAAATCTATGGGGCATCGGACTGTTTCTTAACGGCAGTTTGAAAGGGAATGATTTTTATGAAGCCAGGGTTAATGGACGCGTGTATAAGACACCTGCTTTTTTTGCGCCGGGAGTTTCTGTACAAAGTAACAATTCCAAAAAATATTTTATAAACTTTACGACGTATTACGGCTTAACGGATCTATTTAATTCACGAGAGTTTTATGCAGATTTCAACCATACACTTCGCTTCAGTAATAAATTTTCAGTATCACATTTTATCTCTCTTAATCCTATTTCGAACAACGCAGGCTTTCCCACAGCAAACAGTGATAAGGGGTTAGATGGGAGATACGATGCAAATACCATTTTGTTTGGACGTCGCGACAGGATGACGATTGAGAACCGCCTTAATTTTAAATACAGCTTCAATAACAAGATGTACGTCACCATGCGGGTAAGGCATTATGTAAGCAGCGTGAACTATAAACAATTTTATAGTTTGAACAGCGCTGGAAATCTTGATGCACTGCCGGCAAATAATAGCGGGATAAATCAATATATAGCCAACAATAAATATTTCAACAACAACGTGAATATATTTAATATAGACATGGTGTATAGCTGGCGCTTTGCACCGGGTAGCGAATTTAATATTGTGTGGAAAAACGGGATCAATACTTTTGAAAGAGACGTCGTGAATAATTATTTTAAAAATTTTAATAACACCCTATCTGCTCCCCAGAACAACAGTGTTTCTATAAAGATGCTTTATTACATCGATTATTTAAGACTGAGAAAAAAAGGCTAAGGTTTGTACCTGTTTTTAATTTTACCCGGTGTATTATTACCGATGATTATAGCCAGGCCGGTATCCTTTAATAAATTAGCAGGATTACCAGCTATTGCCGGCTGCAGGTGCAACATGCAAACAAAGATCAGCAACATGAGGGCCAGCAGGTAACAGGCTATGCGCGTTAACCTGTTATTCAAAATAATTTCAATTGCTGCAAGTACCATACAAACCCCGCATACATACACCCAGACTGTACCACCTGGCATATAAGTTGGTACAATGGTGTTCATCGAATCAGCTTTCATAATATTTCTCACGCCAAATACAGCAATAGTGATCGCATATATTATAGCTGCGATCCTGGAAGAAATAATAGTATTCATGATTTTTGGTTTACCTTAAAATTACAGCTTAAGGTACCCGAATGCAATAGGCTAATCATTACTGTGCAAAACAATAATACCGTTAGCAGGTCAAGCTTTTACCACAAAGATTTATTCTGCAAACCGTATTATCTAAGCAGCCCTTCGGGTACGGGCTTTTCCAATAAATATTTGTAGATGAATTTCGTTTTAAGGTTTTGAAAATGTAAACCCTTATTGCCACCCCAGCCATGCCGGCCGCCGGGATAGATCATAAATTCAAAATCTTTTTTCTGGTCTTCCAGCTGGCTGATCAAGCGTAAACTATTTTGAATATGCACGTTATCATCAATAACACCATGCACTATCTGCAGCATACCTTTATATTTATCCGTGTAATTTAAAACAGAACTTGTTTTATATCCCTCGGGATTATTTGCCGGGGTTCCCATGTAGCGCTCTGTGTAATGTGTATCATAAAAGGTCCAGTCTGTAACGCTTCCCCCCGCCATGCCGTATGTGAATACGTCAGCATATTTGGTGAGTGCCAGGCAGGTCATATACCCGCCATAACTAAAGCCGGTCATGCATATTTTTTTCGGGTCTGCGTATCCCTTACTGATAAGATATTTTACAATGGTTGCATAATCTTTTAGTTCCCAGTCGCCAAGATCGTGGTACATATAATTAACTCCTTCTTTACCAAAATGCCCGCTGGCCCTGTGGTCCATACTAATTTGTATCAGGCCTTCTTTAGCATACCACTGTTGGTTGCCGGTTAAATTCCAGCGATCCCATACAGTGCCGGCATTTGGTCCGCCATAAATACTTATTAAAACCGGGTAGCGTCGTGAAGGATCCATATTCAATGGCCAGGTAACCAGTGCGGGAAGATCGTACAAGCCATCATCGCTCTTAACTCTAATCAATTCTGTTTTAGCAATATTGTAATTATTGAATTCTGGTCCTTTGGTATCACCGAGTTCTTTAATCAATTTCCCTTTGTTGTCGAGCAGGGCTATTCT
>JACDBU010000079.1 GCA_013694745.1 Chitinophagaceae bacterium | reverse complement strand
CTAAAGGCTTACCCGATCGAAGCTGTTCTCCTGCTTCTTTGATGAATGCGTCAAAATCAAAATTTTCTTTTTCCATTGTGTGTCAATTTAATTAATTTTAAATTGACACACTTAATTAAGCAGACTCATTTTGATATGAATTTTGATTTTTTACCAATCTACTAGCTACTTGCTACTAGCTACTCGCTATTTCTTTTCAATCCAGCTCAATAACCTCACAATCTTTAATCTCTTTTCCATCAATTGAAAAACGTATTATCGTTCTAACTTTTTGCCAGCCCTGTTTACCGGCTGCGCCGGGATTAATGTGCAGGCATTGAATGGCGGGATCGAATATTATTTTTAAGATATGCGAATGACCGCTGATAAATAATTGTGGGGGATCCTGCAATAATTCTTTTTTTATCGCCGGAGTATATTTTGGTGGATAGCCCCCAATGTGGGTCATGAACACATTAACGTCTTCGCATTTCCACTTTAATTTTTCCGGGTAAACGCTCCTGATATCATACCCATCAATATTGCCGTAAACACCTTTCAATGGTTTAGATTTTTTTAATTCATAAGCAATTTCAATGTTTCCAAAATCACCCGCATGCCAGATCTCATCACAGTTTTTAAAGTGTTCAGCGATATGGGGATCAAGGAAATTGTGAGTATCTGATAAAAGGCCGATACGTGTCAAAATAAATTTTGATTTTTAAACGTAAATTTACAAAAGCTATTTGTTGTACATTTTAAAACAACTCATAAATCTCAAAATATTATGCCTCATTATCAAAAAGCCGGAAACATCCCTCATAAACGTCATACCCAGTTTCGTAAAGAAGACGGAACACTGTTTTCAGAACAATTATTTTCTACTGAAGGTTTTTCTTCCGATTCTTCTTTGCTCTATCATCATCATCCCCCAACACAAATAACCAAAACAGATAAACCCTTTGATGTTCAGCCGGAAGTAGCAGAGGAAAAAATGCTCAAGCACCGTGCCTTCCAGGGTTTTAGCATAAAGCCGGTGAAAGATTATCTTAAAAGCCGGATGCCGGTTCTGGTAAACAGCGATTGCCATATTGTACTTGCCTCCCCACAGGAAAGTATGAAAGATTATTTTTTTAAAAATGCGGATGCAGATGAAATGATATTTGTGCACGAAGGAAGCGGCAAAGTAAAAACGCAATATGGAGAACTGCCTTTTGGTTATGGCGATTATATAATGCTGCCAAGAGGCACTATTTACCAGATGGAATTTGATAAGGAAGATAACCGCTTATTTATTGTTGAAGCGTTTAGCCCTATCCGTTACCCTAAAAAATATTTGAGTAAAGAAGGGCAATTGCTGGAACATTCTCCTTATTGTGAACGTGATATCAGGCCGCCGCAAAACCTGCAAACGAGAAATGAAAAAGGTGATTTTGTTATCATGACAAAGAAAAAAGGGATGATGTATGGTATACATTACCTGCACCATCCGTTTGATGTGGAAGGGTGGGATGGATGCTGCTACCCTTATATATTTTCTATCCACGACTTTGAACCAATTACAGGGCGGGTTCACCAGCCCCCACCCGTGCACCAAACCTTTGAAGCGCGTAATTTTGTGGTTTGTTCTTTTGTGCCTCGAATGTTCGATTATCATCCCCTCGCCATACCCGCCCCATACAATCACAGTAACATCGACAGTGATGAGGTGATCTATTACGTTGATGGAGATTTCATGAGCCGTAAACACGTTACCAGGGGAATGATAACACTGCACCCCGGCGGCATCCCTCATGGGCCTCATCCTGGTGCGGTTGATAAAAGTCTTACCGCAAAAGAAACAAAAGAACTGGCAGTTATGGTAGATACTTTTCATCCCTTGCAGTTAACCAAACAGGCCTTACAAATAGAAGATGAAAATTATGTGATGAGCTGGGCGGAGTAGGGGAGAATGGTGAGCTGTTCAAAAAGTTTATGGATCAATAAATGAAATGGTAAACAAGAGACAGTAATTTTTTTTCTTTTTTATCTCTTTTATTTCTCTTAGTTTTATTTCTCTTTTTCGATTAATAAAAAAAACCAGCATGATAAAATTTCAGGATATTAAACTTGGAGATTATATTTTAGCCGAACAGGATAATACTACATGGCAGGGCGAGGTTACCAACCTTAACAGGGATGAAAAAGAAGTATGTGTAAACAATGGCGTACAGGATTTCTGGTTTACACCGAGAGAATTGCATCCCCTGCCGCTGGATGAAGAACAATTAATGAAACTAAATTTTAAAAGACAGGAAAACGAAGATGGTTCTGTCAAGTATCTGAAAGGCGCTTTCAGAATATTAATTCCGCAGGCAAATAATTTTTCAAGATTTGAAATTTGGTATCGTGATGAAAAAAGACAGATCATGCACCCAATATTTGTGCACCAGCTGCAAAATCATTATTTGGATATGACGAAAGTTCACCTGACTGATGAAGTTTTTGAACATTAATAATTACTTAGTATTTCCTGATTTTGCACACAGCACTTTAAAAATCTACTCTAAAAATCAGGATTTTATTAACTAAATGCAGGCTGGATGAGCCTTTATACTTTAATTTGCCTTAAAAGGGCTAATCTATCCCCCATTTTTGCTATAAATTAAATAATAATTTATATCTTTGCGCTCCCAAAAACAATATGGCGAAACAAGCACTGATCAAACAAGATGGTACAATCCTGGAAGCCTTATCCAATGCGATGTTTAGGGTTAAGCTTGAAAACGGTCATGAAATTTTGGCTACTATTTCCGGCAAAATGAGGATGCATTATATAAGGATATTGCCGGGAGATAAGGTTGGAGTAGAGATGAGTCCATATGATTTATCAAGAGGAAGAATAATTTTTAGGTATAAATAATTACAGATATAGTTAAAATTTATAAAATGAAGGTTAGAGCATCTATAAAAAAAAGAAGTGTTGATTGCAAGATCGTAAGAAGAAAAGGGGTATTGTATGTGATCAATAAAAAGAATCCCCGTTTTAAACAAAGGCAGGGATAATTTAATTGGCAATAGCAAATTGGCAATTGTGTTTGTAAAATTGGGTAGTAAAAAAATAATAAAAAATAAACTGAATTATGGCTCGTATTGCCGGTATTGATATACCAAAAAATAAAAGAGGTGAAGTTGGTCTTACCTACATCTTCGGTATAGGTCGCTCAACTGCCCGCTATATCTTAGATAAAGCAAGTGTTGGATACGATAAGAAAGTAAATGAGTGGAATGATGATGAGCAAACTGCTATAAGAAATGTAATAGCCAGTGAATTCAAAACCGAAGGCGCATTGCGCAGTGAGGTACAAATGAATATTAAGCGTTTGCTTGATATCGCCTGTTACCGGGGTGTTAGACATCGTAAAGGATTACCACTTCGTGGCCAGCGTACCCGTACAAACAGCCGTACAAGAAAAGGAAAACGCAAAACAGTTGCCGGTAAAAAGAAGGCACCTAAAAAATAATTTGCAATTAACGATTGGCAATTATGAATTGCTATGAGTTGGTTAAAGATTTTATAAGGCTTGATTTTTTTTGAATTGGTACCAGATCTCTAGAAGCCGGATGGAGGATCGATTCAGTTTCGCAGTTGCGAAATAAATTATTAAAAACAAAGATTACCTATTTAGATCATTATGGCAAAAGCAACAAATGCTAAAGCTCCCAGCGCAAAAGCAGCTTCAAAAAAAAGAGTAGTAAAAGTAGACACCTTCGGTGATGCACATGTAACTGCAAGTTTCAACAACATCATAATCAGTTTAACCAACAAGCAGGGACAGGTTATTGCCTGGTCTTCAGCGGGTAAAATGGGTTTTAAAGGAAGTAAGAAAAATACTCCTTATGCTGCGCAGATGGCTGCTTCAGATGCCGCTAAAGTGGCTCTGGATGCAGGTATGAAGCGTTGTGATGTATATGTGAAAGGCCCCGGTTCAGGCCGTGAAGGTGCCATCCGCGCCTTGTCGCAATCAGGACTGGAAATATCCTTGATAAAAGATATTACTCCATTGCCGCATAATGGATGCAGGCCTCCTAAAAAGAGAAGAGTTTAACCAACAGGCAATACACAATAAGCGATTAAACAATTGCTGTTGATATTGCCAATTATTCATAAAGGGTGCTTCATTGATTTTTGATTTTTAATGATGATGTACCGACACTAAAAAATCAGTTAAAAAAACATGGCTCGTTACACAGGACCTAAAACCAAGATCTCCAGGATTTTCGGAGAGCCGATCACCGGCAATGGTAAATGGTTAACCAAAAACAGTAATCCCCCGGGTATGCACGGCGCTGCCCGCAAACGTAAAAGTCTTGGCGAATATGCCCTGCAGTTACGTGAAAAGCAAAAAGCCAAATACACTTATGGTGTGTTGGAGAAACAATTCCGCAATACGTTTACAGAAGCCGCACGCCGTAAAGGTGTTACCGGTGAAAACCTGATAAAATTACTGGAAGCCCGTTTGGATAATACCGTTTTCCGTATGGGTATCGCACCAAGCAGGCAGGCTGCACGCCAGTTGGTTTCGCATAAACACATTACCGTTAATGGCGATGTGGTAAACATTCCATCTTATTCTTTAAAGCCAGGTGATGCCATCGGGTTAAAAGAAAAAACAGCCGGCAATACTTCTATCACAGAAAACCTGCGACCAAAAAATCCAAAATTCAATTGGATAGACTGGAACCAGACTGAAATGAAAGGAACTTTTGTTGCGTATCCTGAAAGAGAAAGTGTTCCTGAAAATATTAAGGAACAACTGATAGTTGAATTGTACAGTAAGTAACCAATCACTTAAAAGGGTGCGGTTAGCATGCTGAACAAAGAACAGGAAGTACAAGGGAGTGACACAACGAAGATGAGAATTGCTGAAAAAGCTAGTAAAAAAATTTTTAAATCAACAAAACAAAATAAAAAATGGCCATTTTAAATTTTGTAAAGCCAGACAAAATAGTTCTGCAAAAAAGCACAGACTTTGAAGCACAATTTGAGTTCCGTCCGTTGGAGCCGGGTTATGGTGTAACCATTGGTAATGCTTTACGCAGGGTATTGCTAAATTCTTTGGAAGGATATGCCGTTATCGGTATAAATGTTCCGGGGGCAGACCATGAGTTTGCAACACTTAAAGGTGTTACAGAAGATGTTACTGAAATTATTTTAAATCTTAAACAGGTTCGCTTTAAAAAGAAAGTGGAGCATGAAATAGCAACTGAAAAGATAAATATTTCTTTGAAGAATAAATCCGAATTCACTGCCGGAATGATTGGCGACGCGTCACCTTCTTTCCAGGTTATGAATCCAGATCTTTTGATCTGCACCATGGATAACTCCGCCAAACTGGAGATAGAGCTTACCATTGGAAAAGGCCGCGGTTATGTGCCTGCAGAAGAAAATAAAGAAAAGAGTTCACACTTTGGATACATTCCTGTGGATGCTATTTACACACCCATTAAAAATGTAAAGTACAGCATTGAAAATACAAGGGTTGAACAAAGAACAGATTTCGAAAAACTGGTGATGGAAGTTAGCACAGATGGCACCATCAATCCTGAAGATGCAGTTAAGCAAGCTTCGCGGATACTGATCCAGCACCTTATGATCATCACTGATGAGAACATAACATTCGATACAAGGGAAGATAAAAAAGAAGACCTGGTAGATGAACAAACTTTGCAATTGCGTAAAGTATTGAAAACACCTTTGGAAGATCTTGATCTTTCGGTAAGGGCATTCAATTGTTTGAAGGCTGCTAAAATAAATTCATTAAGCGAGCTTGTTCAATATGAGCAGGAAGACCTTATGAAGTTTAGAAATTTTGGTCAGAAATCATTAAGTGAGATCGAACAGGTTTTGAATGAAAGAGGTTTAGGATTTGGAATGGATCTTGGAAAATTAAAATTAGACGACGAGTAAATCAATTGGCAATAGCCAAGAGGCAATTGTCAATAGACAATTGTTGCAAATTGCCGGTTGCATATTTTAAAAAAGTAGGTTATAAATCCTGACACGGTATAACCGAATTAAAACCCACAGTCATGCGTCACGGAGATAAAAATAATAATTTAAGCAGAACAGCAAGCCATAGGAAAGCTTTATTAAGCAATCTTGCCTGCCAGCTGATACAGCACAAAAAAATTGTAACAACACTGGCCAAGGCAAAAGCTTTACGGCCTTATGTTGAGCCATTGATAACAAAAGCAAAAGAAAATACAACGCATCAGC
>JACDBU010000049.1 GCA_013694745.1 Chitinophagaceae bacterium | reverse complement strand
GCGATGAACCCGGTTGATCACCCGATGGGTGGTGGTGAAGGTAAAGCCTCTGGTGGTCATCCGCGTAGCAGAACGGGTAAATATGCAAAAGGACAGATCACGCGTACAAGAGGAAAAGGCTCAGATAAAATGATCATCCAGAGAAGGAATGGTAAGAAATTGCCTAATAAATAAAACGGTTCCTGGGTTCTCGTTTAGCGATAAGATTTAAAAAACAGGAACTATAAACAGGAAACATAAAATATAAATTGTAAAAATTAATTATGGCTCGTTCGATTAAAAAAGGCCCTTATGTAGATGCAAAGCTTGAAGGTAAAGTGCTTGGTATAAATGATGGCAAAAATAAGAAAGGTGTTATCAAAACATGGTCACGCCGTTCCACAATAACCCCGGATTTTGTAGGTCATACTTTTGCCGTGCATAATGGAAACAAATTTATACCAGTGTATGTAACAGAATTTATGGTAGGCCATAAGCTCGGTGAATTTGCACCAACAAGGAATTTTAAAGGTCACTCTAGTAAAAAGATTGCATAAATGTTCCGTTCCTGGTTGATGGTTTCTCATTACTGAGTAACTAGAAACAAGAAACAAAACAAAGAAATTTAAAAAGAAATGGAAGCAGTAGCAAAACTTAATAATTATCCCACATCACCCCGCAAAATGCGTTTGCTGGCTGATCTTATACGAGGAATGGAAGTGGACAAAGCCCTGGGAATATTACAATTCAATCCAAAGCATCCGGCTGTTCCATTGTATAAATTATTGAAGAGCGCCATCAACAACTGGGAGCAAAAGAATACTGATGCAAAAGTTGAAGATGCCAACCTGGTTGTAAAAACGATCATGGTTGATGGTGGAAGAGTTATCAGGCGTATGCGCCCGGCTCCACAGGGAAGAGGATATCGCATCCGCAAGCGCAGCAATCATGTTACACTTGTGGTAGATACAGAAGTTGTGAAAGCTACAAAAGAAAAAAAAGTATTGACGAAAAAAGCTGAACCTGTTGAGGAAAAGGCAGCACCGGAAGTGAAGAAAGCAAGAACAAAAAGAACAACAGCTAAAACAGAAAATAAAACAACAGCATAAATAAAAAATTGAATTTGAAAATGGTAACATCTTCAAATTATAAGATCATCAAATTATCAAAATAAGAATATGGGTCAAAAAACAAATCCGATTGGTGCAAGGTTAGGAATAATCCGCGGATGGGAAAGCAACTGGTTTGCTAGTCCGAAAGATTATGGCAAAAAACTCATTGAAGACGACCGTATCCGGACGTATCTTAATGCCCGTATTAATAAAGGCGGCATTGCAAAGATCGTTATCGAGCGTACTTTAAATAAGCTCATTGTTACCATTCACACTTCCAAGCCCGGTATTATTATCGGCAAAGGTGGTGGCGAAGTTGACCGCATTAAAGAGGAATTGAAAAAGCTTACCGGTAAAGATGATGTTCAGATAAATATACTCGAGATCCGTCGTCCGGAACTTGATGCGAATATTGTTGCTGATACAATTGCAAAGCAAATTGAGAATCGTATCAATTATAAAAGAGCTATTAAAATGTCGATAGCATCTGCACTAAGAATGGGCGCAGAAGGAATAAAGGTGAGAGTGGGCGGTCGTTTAGGTGGTGCTGAGATTGCGCGTAGCGAAGAGATAAAACAAGGCAGAACCCCATTGCATACATTGCGTATGGATATAGATTATGCCAATGTATTTGCACAGACTGTTTATGGAAAAATAGGCATAAAAGTATGGATTTGTAAAGGAGAAGTTTTAGCAAAAAGAGATCTGAATCCAAATATAATTGCAGGTGGTGGAAAAGAAGGTGGTGAAAACAGGCCGGGCGAAAGAAGACCTGATTTTGGTGACAGGAGAGGTGGCGGAGACCGCGGTGGTGAAAGAAGAGGCGGCGGCGGAGAAAGAAGGCCTGGTGGTGGTGGACAAGGTGGCGGTGGGCCGCGTGGTGGCGGTGGAGGTGGTAGAAGATAATCGAATTAATAATTAGTAATTAATAATTGATAATTAAAGATGTTACAGCCAAAAAGATCGAAGCACAGGAAAATGCAGAAAGGCCGTATGAAAGGCGATGCTAAAAGAGGTACTACTATTTCTTTTGGAACCTTTGGCTTAAAAGCATTGGATTCTGTTTGGTTAACAAATCGTCAGATTGAATCCGCACGCCAGGCAATGACACGTCATATGAAGCGTGAGGGAAATGTTTGGATAAGAATATTTCCTGATAAAGCGATTACAAAGAAGCCTGCGGAAGTGAGGATGGGTAAGGGTAAAGGAAACCCTGAATATTTTGCTGCTGTTGTTCAGCCGGGAAGAATATTGTTTGAATGTGATGGTGTAACCTTACAGGTTGCAAAAGAAGCATTTGCACTGGCCGCACAAAAGTTGCCGATCCAAACAAAATTTATCGTAAGAAGGGATTACGAAGCATAAAACATTAGCAGGGTTGCTAATTATCAAATTAAAAAAAATGTCAAAGAAAATAGATTTTTTAAAGAGTGTTCAGGAGATGAAGGAAGAAGATCTTAAAGCAAGGATACAGGAAGACGAACTGCGTTTGAAAAAATTGAGTTTTGCGCATGCCGTATCTCCGCTGGAAAATCCAATGACGATAAGAGGTGTTAGAAAAGACCTGGCCCGTTTAAAAACACAATTGAGAAAACAACAATTAGAAAAAAAATAATAAGCTGGTATGCTAATGGCGGTTAATCATAATAACCTGCAAAAGTTATAAGCAAATCAGCAATTATCAAATTATCAAATTAAATAAAATGGTTGAAAGAAATTTGCGTAAAGTTAGAGTGGGTGTGGTTTCCAGCAACAAAATGGATAAGACCATTACGGTAAAAGTGGAAAGGAAAGTAAAGCATCCCATTTATGGTAAGTTCGTAAAAAAAACTACCGGTTTTCATGCGCATGATGAAAAAAACGAATGCAGTATTGGGGATGTTGTTAAGATAATGGAATCACGGCCAATGAGTAAAACAAAACGCTGGAGATTAGTGGAAGTTGTAGAAAAAGTGAAATAAAAACCCGCCGCAAACTGGCGTAAAAAAATTAAAAAATGATTCAGCAAGAAAGCAGGCTAAATGTAGCTGATAATAGCGGTGCAAAAGAAGTTTTGTGCATTCGTGTTTTGGGTAATTCAGGACAGGATTATGCGCATGTTGGCGACAAGATCGTGGTAACTGTAAAGGACGCGCTGCCTGCAGGAGGTATAAAAAAGGGGACGGTTAGTAAAGCGGTTATCGTAAGAACTAAAAATAAGCTGCGTCGTAAAGATGGATCTTATATCCGCTTCGATGATAATGCCGTTGTTCTTTTAAATGCAGCCGATGAACCAAGAGGCACGCGCATATTTGGGCCTGTGGCCAGGGAACTGAGAGACAAGGGTTATATGAAGATAATTTCACTTGCCCCGGAGGTATTATAATGTATCTTTGCACCCCTAAAAAAGGTGCTATTAATAAGTAGTAAATAAGACAAACAATTGTCAAAAATGAAGACAAGATTTAAACCAAAGTTCCACGTAAAAAAGGGCGACACCGTTGTGGTGATAACGGGTGATGATAAAGATCTGAAGAAGCCACGAAAAGTGCTTGAGATCATCACAGAAAAAAACAGGGTATTGGTTGAAGGGGTAAATATTGTTACGAAACATACAAAGCCTTCTGCTCAAAATACCAAAGGCGGGATACTGAAAATTGAAGCACCCATTGCCATTTCCAATGTTATGTTATGGGATGCGAAAAACAGCACGCATACAAAAGTAAAACGCAGTCGTGAAAACGGAAAATTAATAAGAACAACAAAAAAATCAGGGGAGGTAATTAAATAATGGCAACAGAAAAATATACTCCAAGATTGGCCGATAAGTATAAGAAAGAAGTTATACCTGCTCTTATGAAAAAATTTTCATATAAGAGTATTATGCAAGCGCCCAGGCTAACAAAAATTTGTGTTAACCGTGGTGTTAACGGAGCCGTAGCAGATAAAAAACTGGTTGATGTTTCTATAGAAGAAATAACCATGGTAACCGGCCAAAAAGCGGTAGCTACCATGTCGAAAAAAGATATATCAAATTTCAAGCTTCGTAAGAACATGCCCATTGGCGCAAAAGTTACTTTACGGGGCGTGAATATGTATGAATTTTTAGACCGCCTGGTTTCCGTTTCACTTCCACGCGTTCGTGATTTTAAAGGGATCAGCGATAAATCATTTGATGGACGTGGTAATTATACTTTAGGTGTAACAGAACAAATTATTTTTCCTGAAATTGATATTGATAAAGTGAACAAGATAACGGGAATGGATATAACATTTGTAACTACAGCTGGTACAAATGAAGAAGCGTTTGAATTATTGAAAGAATTGGGAATGCCTTTTAAAAACATTAAAAAATAACCCTTCTCTAAACACTGGGTGACAAATTAAAAAGATCATGGCAAAAGAATCAGTAAAGGCAAGACAAAGAAAGCGCGAGAAAACAGTTGCGCAGTATGCTGAGAAAAGAAAAGCATTGAAAGATGCCGGTGATTATAAAGGTCTTGACCTGCTTCCAAAAAATGCATCACCTGTTCGCCTTAAGAACCGCTGCCAGCTTACCGGTCGTCCACGTGGATATCTGCGGCACTTTGGGGTATCAAGGAATATTTTCCGCGATATGGCTTTACAGGGAAAGATACCGGGTGTTAGAAAAGCGAGTTGGTAAAAACGTTAACCCGTTTAAACGTTAACCCGTTTAAACGGATAAACGGATAAACTGATTAATAAATAAACGGATAAAAAAACATCACAAAAATTAACGAATAAATTTCAAATATGGTTACGGATCCGATAGCAGATTATTTAACGAGAGTGCGCAACGCTCAAATGGCCAATCACAGGATTGTGGAAATTCCTGCAAGCAATTTGAAGAAACGCTTGACCGAAATTTTGTACGACAAAGGATATATTTTAAAATACAAATTTGAAGACGACAGTAAACAGGGTGTCATCAAAATAGCTTTAAAATACGATCCTACTACGAAATTGCCAGCCATTCAAAGCCTTGAAAGAGTGAGCAGGCCCGGGTTGCGTACGTATGCCAAGCCTGAAGAATTCAAAAGGGTAAAAAATGGTTTAGGCATCGCGATCGTTTCAACATCAAAAGGTGTAATGACTGATAAAGAAGCAAAGGCTCAAAATGTTGGTGGTGAGGTGTTGTGCA
>JACDBU010000040.1 GCA_013694745.1 Chitinophagaceae bacterium | reverse complement strand
ACCCAAAGTACTTTCAATTTCAAATCTACCACCCAGGCTTTGCACTCTTTTCTGCATATTTCTTATACCAGCGCCATTGTGAACAGGATCATTTCTATATCCTACACCATTATCTTTTATTTGCATTTCCAATTGATCATTTTCAAAATTCAACATTAATTCGATAGTATCAGCATCGGCATGTTTTATAATGTTGTTCAGGGCTTCCTGTATTATTCTGAATAACAATAATTCTTTTTTGTTATCTAAAAAAACCTGTTCACCATTAATAGTAAATACAATTGTATACCTGCCTGATTTTCTCAATTGTGCAATTTCAAATTCAATCGCTTTCACAATTCCGTTAGCGGTTACCTGGTTTGAACCCAGACTCTGGGACAAGTCACGCAGATCAGTGATAACTGAGGATATTAGTTCTTTAGAACAATCTAATTTTTTATTGTCATCAGAGGTGTGATCGGCAGACAGCATATTGAGATGGAGTTTTATTAATGATAATTTTTGTCCAATATTATCATGAATCTCGGAAGAAATATTTTCAAGCGTTTGTTCCTGGATCTCGATTTGGGTTGATAGAATATTTTTTTCACTTTCAAATTTTATATTTTCAATATTCTTCAAGTAGTCACTACTTTTTTTATCATATTTTTTTAGAATGACAAAGACGAAAAATATCAAGACCGCAAAAAACAAAGTAATAATCAATATTATTTCAAACATTTTTTTTAGTTTTTATAATAGCGATAATAAAGAAAATATGCATAGTGATATAAGATATAGAATTGATAATGGATAAGTAAGGAAGTCTGTTTGATTTTAATGACATATTCTGTGAAATAAATGTATATGGCATTGAAATAAAAAAACAAAATAGAATGCCGGTCATGACCAAAAATGTTGGGTCAGAAATCAACATTTGAATAGACGGTTTCTGAAATAGAGATTTATAATATATTAGAGGTGGTATAATGAGAAATATGTTCTCAAATTCTTGAGAAGTAGTTAAAAAGATTTTAAAAAAGGGAGAAGAAATTTCATTTACATAATAAGTAGAAGAAAACCTTATAACATACTCAAATATTATGAAAGCAAAAAAGACAATTATTAATATGGTCAATATTTTATGAAATATTTTTTCATTCAATATTTTCCAGAAAAAGAAATAAAAAATACTAAATTCAGAAACCGTGAAAAAATTTTGAATTATTGGAATATATTTAAAATGTGGAATTAAAAGGAATTTATCTGTCAAGAAGGAAATTGAAATGTATAGTGGGAGCCATTTTAAATAATCGTAATATTTTATTCTTTTCCAAAAAATAATTGAAATCAATAAGCTTATTAAAATAATTAATTCTTCTATGAGAATAGAAGAATAATAAAATTTAATTGGCATTGGATATTTCATAAAAATTGTGGTAATGTCAAATTTTTGTAATCCCCATAAATATTAAATAAATATCCCAAAGTTAGTTGGTGTTTTTCCCATCTGTTCTTCAACGGACCGTTGACCGCGCTTTTAGGGCCAGTATTTTCTCCTTCAAATGCTTTGCAACTGATGCATAATCCTAACTACATTTCAAAAGTTGTTATGATATAAAAGAAGTTTCGTCTTTGCGAGGAGGCACGACGAAGCAATCTAACAGCTATGAACCTTTTTGATTTACGTTTTCTTTGCGGATGCTATAATATGAGATTGCTTTGTCGGCAGAATATACTTTATGTTATGTAAGAATCTTATTGCCTCCTCGCAATGACGGCAAGTTTCAAAATTTCCCAAACTTTGTATTAATATTTCAATTCTTCCCGCTGCATTACATAATTTTGATTTCATAAATTATAAACGATGGTTTCAAAAAGATTTTTGGCGGCTGGTATTTTTTTTCTTTCCTATCTGCTTTCAAATTCGCAAACAAACATTTCTTCCCAATACGATCCGCAGGTAACCTTTGCGCAAAATTTTTATTCAAAAAATGGGAATGAATCCAGGTCTGCCAATGGGGCACCCGGCGGTAAATACTGGCAAAATAGAGCTGACTATACACTCCAGGCTTCTATAGATACAGTAAGGAATGAACTAAGCTGCAATGAAACGATACATTATATTAACAATAGCCTAGATGCCCTGCAATCACTCTGGCTGCAGCTGGATCAGAATATCTATCGTAAAGATGCAAGATCAAATTATTATACAACCTTTAACCCGGGCGGCCATACAGAAGGATACCAGTTTGAGCGGGTAACAATAGAGTTGGAAGGCAAGTCATCCCCGGCAGATTACATTATTAACGATGCGAGAATGCAGGTACGCCTACCCGTTATGTTATCATCCAAACAAAAAATTGACATACACATACAATATCATTATAGCATACCCGGCGCCTTTGGAGGACGCACAGATTATTTTTCAACAAAGAATGGCAAGATATACGAGATAGCACAATGGTATCCGCGCATGTGTGTGTATGACGACCTTGAAGGCTGGAGCACCTTGCCCTATTTAGGCAGCGGTGAATTTTATTGTGAGTATGGAGATTTTGATTACACGGTAACGGTACCGGGCGATATGATAGTTGCAGGAAGCGGGGAATTACAAAATGAAAAAGAAGTTCTTACCATTCCACAAATGCAACAGCTTGCCGCAGCAAGGAACAGTGATAAAACCATAGTGATCCGTACTCCGGATGATGTAAATGAAACCTTAAGTCATACTGCAAACAGAGGTGTTAAGACATGGCACTTTAAAATGCTCAACACACGCGATGTGGCATTTGGCGCATCGAAGGCATACATCTGGGATGCGGCAAAAGTAAATTTGCCCGGCGGCAAAAAATGTCTTGCCATGTCTGTTTATCCTGTTGAGAGCATGGGTGAGAGTGCCTGGGCCCGCGCAACGGAATACCTTAAAGAATCAATTGAATATTTTTCAGCCAAGTGGTTCGTGTACCCGTGGCCGGTAGCCATCAATGAAGCCGGTGTTGCCGGTGGCATGGAATACCCCGGGATCGTGTTTGATGGCATCAATGATAAGGGCAATGAATTGTACTGGGTTACCGCGCACGAGATTGGTCACAACTGGTTCCCAATGATCGTTGGCAGCGATGAAAGAAGGTATGGCTGGATGGATGAAGGCTTCAATACATTCATTGATATCTATGCAGCAGATAATTTTAATAAAGGAGAATATGCGCCCAAGCGCGATGATGAATATGCCCCGGGTAAAGGAAACCCCGCAGATGAAATATTGCCATTGTTAAAAGATGGATCAGCACCATCCATGATGTCGCGTGCAGATGCAATACCTGAAAAGTACCGGCACCCCGTGGTTTATTTTAAGCCCGCCCTGGGTCTGGTGCTGCTTCGCGAAGTGGTACTGGGTGCTGACAGGTTTGATTATGCCTTTAAAAATTATATCAAACAATGGGCATACAAACATCCGTCACCTGAAGATTTTTTTAGAATGATGGACAACGGATCGGGTGAAGATTTAACATGGTTCTGGCGGGAATGGTTTCAAAATAACTGGCAGTTCGATATTGCAGTGCAATCGGTTTCTTATAAAAACAATGATCCAAAAAATGGTGCGGATATAACAATTGTCAACCTGCAAAAAATGGCCATGCCCACAACCATTGAAATTGTTTTGAAAGATGGCAGTAAACAAACTTTGCAATTACCAGTTGAGACATGGTTACAAAGTGCTGTGCATACGATCCACCTGCAAACAATACAACCTTTGCAATCTGTTTCAATTGATCCTTTAAAATTGCTTCCTGATTTAAACAGGGCCAATAATTTTTGGAAAGAATAGTATGACAAAAACCGATGGCATCTTTCTTTCACCGCCTGCCTGACTACTTCACGCAGGCGGTGAATGAGTAAAAGAGTTTACACAGAGAAAAATATGAATCAGATGTATTGATTTTTTGATTACCGTCCACAAAACACCCAGTGGGAAGTAGTAAGTACGAATTGTAACTTAACGAGGAATCAGAAATGAAGAACAAAAAATTATGAGGACTAAAAAGATAAAATAAAGAATCAGCCTTTTCTCCTGTAGAAAACGAAAGCTTTAATCCCCTCAGAATATTTATTGTTGGTAAACCATTGCAGGGCTATTTCACGTTCCATTTCCTGGTCAATAGAAACAAAACCTCTGTATGAGGAAATTGAACCTGCCGATTTTGATTTACAGCGTACATCTGTAAATTTATCAATGGAGTGGTTTGCAAGTTCCTGTTGCATATTATAAGTTTATGAACTATTAACAGCTAATTCTATACCGTTTTTCTACTTTTGGTACCTGGATTGATCTGAAGGGATTCAAATATAAAATTTTTTTATGATATTATTAAGTACGGGGAGCGGATTCCACACAATAAAACCGCATAATGTAGAATAAATAATTTATTATGGAGATTAATACGTTATTTGTTGGTATAAATACCATAGGTAACATTCAGTAATAGCCCTATGTTGGATGTGAAAAATATTGGTGAATTTTACTACTCTGATTTTTAGTAAGGAGAGAAAACGAAAAAAATAAAATATGACGATCAAACCTGAGGGGCAAAATCCAATTAATGTTGTAATTGCTGATGATCATGTTCTTTACCGCGCAGGTGTAAAAACTGCATTATCCTCTAAAAAGGATATCAAAATAATTGCAGAGGCAGATAATGGTGCCCAATTATTGATGCTTTTGAAAACCGTACAGCCTGATGTCATCATATTAGATATACAAATGCCGATAATGGATGGCATCGCCGCTTTACCCGAAATAAAAAAGTTATATCCACAAATTAAGGTCATAATGCTTACCATGATGGATGATCATAGTATGATCACGAAGCTGATGGAGCACGGCGCTAATAGTTATCTCACCAAGACATCTGATTCAGAGATAATTTACGAGGCGATAAAAACCTGTCACGAACAGGAATATTACTTTAATGCACTTACCAATAAGGCATTGCTGGATAACCTGAGACAAAAAAACCAGGTATTGCCTCACCAGCTTATGAATGAAGATGCCAAGCTTAGCGAAAAAGAGATTACCGTACTAAAATTGATGTGCGAAGAAAAAAGCACACGAGAAATTGCTCAGTCTGTTGAGCTTAGTCCACGTACCGTGGAGGCCATAAGAGATAAACTAAAAACTAAGACTGGTGCTAAAAGCACGGCCGGACTTATCATGTACGCCGTTAAGCATAAACTGCTTGATGAAATTTTATAACTACCAAAGTTAACTGTTACTGCTAATTTTGCTCATTTAGAAAGAATGAGCATTTTTTTTAATTATAACGGAAAGATTTACCCCGAACATACACCCGTAATATCACCCGATAACCGGAGTTTAAGATATGGAGATGGCTTATTTGAAACCATGAAGGTGGTAAATGGGAAAATAATATTAAAGGAATTGCATTTTGAAAGATTGTTTTCGGGAATGGCACTGTTGCAATTTCAAGCTCCCCCAAATTTTACTCAGGATTTTTTAGAAGACCAGGTATTGCAATTATGTAAAAAAAACGGACATTTTGAAACTGCAAGAATAAGACTGATGATATTCCGTGGCAATGGCGGACTGTATGATGCCGAAAATACTGATCCAAATTATATTATCCAGGGCTGGAGTATTGACAACGATAAATTGCTAAACAGTAATGGATTGGTAATTGATATTTATAATGATGCAAGAAAAAGTTGTGATAAATTTTCAAACATTAAAACCAATAATTTTCTTCCCTATGTTATGGCGGCTTTATATGCTAAGGAAAATAAATTAAATGATTGTATTTTATTAAATACGAATGAGCGTATATGCGATTCCACTCTTGCCAATATTTTTTTTATAAAAGATGATGTGATTTATACACCTCCTTTAAATGAAGGTTGTATTGCCGGCGTGGTACGGCGGTGGATGATCCAAAATCTCCAGCCTTCATTTGCTGTTATAGAAAAACCTTTTTTTGCGGAAGAACTTTTAAGAGCAGACGAAATTTTTCTTACCAATTCTATTTTTGATATGAAGTGGGTAAAGCATTTCGGCAATACATCATTCACTTTTGATAAAATAAAAGACATTTATAAATACGTTGTACATAATATTTATTAAATAAGTTGAGCTTTTTAAGAGAGAAAAAAACATGCAGAAAGCAAATATATTCTGGTTTCGCAGGGATCTTAGGTTAGCAGATAATGCCGGATTATATTACGCTTTGAAGGATACTAACCCGGTAATTCCCATTTTTATTTTCGATAAAAATATACTTGATAAACTTGATGATAAGAAAGATAGGAGGGTGGAATTTATTTATAAAACTATCATCGAACTAAAAGAGCAGTTACAAAACCATGGTGCAGCGCTGCAGGTATTTTATGATGTGCCTGTCAATATATTTACACATTTTGTTTCAAAATATAAAATTGAGAAAGTTTTTACCAATCAGGATTATGAGCCTTATGCAATTGAGAGAGATGATACAATAAACGAGTTGCTTAAGATCAATGGCGCTTCGCTTGTAGCATATAAAGACCAGGTAATTTTTGAAAAAGATGAGATAACAAAAGATGATACAAAGCCTTATACCATTTTTACACCCTACAGCAAGAAGTGGAAAGATAAGTTCAATGTTTTTTTTGTGCAGCCATATCCAACTGAAAAATATTTTACTAATTTTTACAGATCTGCAGGTATGCCCGTTCCTTCACTTAAAAGTATTGGGTTTGAAGCTGCAGACTTACCCTTTCCACACAAAATTGTAAGCGATTCAATTATTAAAAATTATTATGAGAAAAGAAATTTTCCGGCGGAAGACGGAACTTCAAGATTGGGATTGCATTTGCGTTTTGGAACTATCAGTATCCGAAAATTAGCAAGCAAAGCGCACAAGCTTAATCAAACATTTTTAAATGAATTGATCTGGAGAGATTTTTATCATTCCATTCTCTGGCATTTTCCACACGTGGGCAGGCATAAGGCTTTTAAACCCGTTTATGATAATATTGAATGGAGAAACAATGAAGAAGAATTCCGTATTTGGTGTATAGGCGAAACCGGCTACCCCATTGTTGATGCAGGAATGCGGCAGCTAAATGAAACAGGATTTATGCATAATCGTGTACGCATGATCGTTGCCAGTTTTCTTTCCAAACATTTATTAATTGACTGGCGGTGGGGAGAAGCATATTTTGCCGAAAAGCTGCTGGACTACGATCTGGCATCCAACAATGGCGGCTGGCAATGGGCCGCAGGATCGGGTTGTGATGCGGCACCATATTTTAGGATATTCAATCCCTACCTGCAGACAAAAAAATTTGATCCTGACTTAAAATATATTTCAAAATGGGTTCCGGAATTCCAGGAATTCAGTTATCCCCGCCCCATTGTGGAACATGAGTTTGCCAGGAAAAGATGTTTGGAGGTGTTTGGGAGGGCAGTAGCGAGTAGCGAGTAGCATTTATACAAATATTTCATTCACAGTTTTTTTGTAAAGTGGGTTGATGCTTTCGTAAATTTGCAAAAATTCTCTTACGGCATTTTTACCATCATCACCCAATTGCACTGAAAAATCGTTCACATAAAGATCTATGTGTTTTCGCATAACCGTTTCTTCCATTTCCTGTGAATTATTCTTCACAAATTCTGGTAAATAAGGATAATTTGAAAAGGCATATTGTATACTTTGTTTTATCAGGTCATCCATGGTACGTTGTAATCCGGTATCAAGTGTTCTCTTGGCAACAATGCCACCTAACGGTATCGGGTAACCCGTTTCTGATTCCCAGAACTCTCCCAGGTCTGATATTTTTTTCAAGCCTTTCAGGTGATAAGTAAAACGGTTCTCGTGGATAATTACGCCTAAGCGGAGCATTTTTGGGTCTACCGCACCTGTATGCTGGTTTTCCATATTGCTCGTTTCTTGGGAAGGACTATTGAGAACATAATCTTCTATCTCATTATATCGTAAAAATATTTTATTCCTTGCATTCGGAAATGCTAAAGCAAACAGCATATGCGCTGTGGTATATTCTCCCGGGATTGCAATCGTGCAATGATGAATGTCATCTATCGGTGTATCGTACTTGCTTATAAGTAGCGGACCTACACCAGTTCCTAAAGCGCCGCCACTGTTCAGTAAAATATAATCTTTTAAAACCAGGGGAAGTACGCCATAACTGATCTTGGTAACGTCAAGGCTATTTTTTAATGCCATTTCATTAAGCGTTTCCACGTCTTCCAAAACAATATTAAAATCAAGGTCGCCGGTATCAATTTTTTTATTTACCAATGCATCGAAAATAAAAGTATCATTCGGGCAGGGAGAAAATCCTAAGGTGATGTTTTTCATTTTTTGGTGAATTTTAAAAACAATTTATCCATACAACAGTTCAACTAAATTCTTTAATTCATGATTAAGATTTTCTACCGCTTCTTTTATCTTCCATTTACTTTTATCTCTGATACCAACTTTGTTGGAAATACTCCTGAGCTGCAAAAAAGCCAATTTTTGATGTAAGCAAACATAATGCAATGCTGCGCCTTCCATACTTTCAATATCTGCATGGTAAAGTTTATTGAACATTTCAATTTGCTTAACCCTGTCGCTTATCGTATTTATTGTTATTGCTGAAACTTTATCGAGGGCTGATGTTTTCAATATGTCATTAGGATTAACCAGCCAGCCATCTTCAAATGGAAATATATTTTTATTGGCTAGGCCGGTTTCAAAAATGGTTTTAAACTGTGCATTTTCTTCAATCCCAATGTCGGCAAAAAGATCTCTTTCCACCACAACCACCTGCGCAAGTTTTGGCCCAGCATCAAATGTACCCGCTATCCCGGCTTGTATCACAAGATCAAATTGTTGATGATTTAAAGTATGGGTAAGATGATAAATAGCGGCTGGCATTCCAACTCCCGTAATGAGAACATCAATCTCTTTTTTAGTTTCTAAAAATGGAAGGATCTCCATTTCAGTTGCAGACACCAGCAATACTTTCATTATGCAAATCTCGTATTTACAATCGTATTTTTAGTTTATACAATTACCTTTGTCAATAATTTCTTCTTTAATGGTTTATCTAACAAGGGTTGAACATTTTAATGCTGCACATAAATTATACAATCCTGAATGGAACAGGCAAAAAAATGAAGAAATATTCGGAAAATGCGCCAATGAAAACTGGCATGGCCACAATTATGAATTGTATGTAACCATAAAAGGTTTCCTGGATAAGGATACTGGCTTTTTGTTTGATGCCAAAAAATTAAGTGAACTCATTAAAGAAAACATCCTCGAAAAACTGGATCATAAAAATTTAAATGTTGAAGTTGATTTTTTGCGCGATACAATTTGTTCAACAGAAAATTTGACAATCGGAATATGGAAGCAGTTGCAAACTATATTACCCCAGGAGGTGAAACTGCATTGCATTAAACTTTATGAAACACCCCGTATATATGTTGAGTATTTTGGCGATTAAAAATTTTTATCATGGCAAATAAAGTAGCAGTATTTAGAAAGGAGCATTTTAATGCCGCTCACCGCCTGCATAATGCCGCCTGGAATGAAGAGAAGAATGACGCTGTTTTTGGCAAATGCAACAATCCGAATTTTCACGGCCATAACTACGACGTGGTAGTAAAGATAGTTGGAGAACCAGATCCGCAGACGGGTTATGTTATTGATCTCAAAATGCTCAGTGATCTTATCAAAGAAAATGTCCTGGATAAATTTGATCACAAAAATTTAAATCTTGATATCGTTGAATTTAGTAATTTAAATCCCACTGCAGAAAATATTGCTGTTGTGATTTACACTATTTTAAGAAATAAGATCGACAAGAAACTGGAGTTACAAATACGGCTATACGAAACAGAAAGAAATTTTGTTGAGTACCCGGTCACCTGATTAATAAAAATAAAATGGCATACAAAAAAGTTGAAGAGTACGATCAAAAAAAAACCGATGGCTTAAAAAAAAGCTATCGGGAAATAATAGGTTTTTTGGGTGAAGATCCTGCCAGGGAAGGGTTGGAGAAAACGCCCGAACGTATTGCGAAAGCTATGCAATTTATTACACAGGGATATAATATTGATGCAAAAGCAATTTTGAATTCCGCTAAGTTTCATGAAGAGATGAGCCAGATGATAATTGTGAAAGATATTGAGTTGTATAGTATGTGCGAGCATCACATGTTACCGTTTTATGGCAAGGCACATGTGGCGTATATTCCTAACGGATGGATAACGGGCTTAAGTAAAATTGCAAGGGTGGTTGATATTTATTCCCGCAGGCTGCAGGTGCAGGAACGCCTTACCACGCAAATATTAAATGCGATCACGGAGAGTTTAAACCCCCTGGGGGCCGCTGTTGTAATTGAAGCATCGCATTTGTGTATGATGATGCGGGGCGTGCAAAAACAAAATTCTGTTACCACTACTTCTGCATTTTCGGGTGAATTTGAAAAGAACGAAACCAGGAGTGAATTTTTAAAACTTATCAGCTCAAATTTACATTGAGTAAATTGTTTAATGGTCTATGGTTTAATTGTTAAAGGGTGTCTTTTTCAACAATAAAAAAATATTAAACAATAAATCAATAAAGCTATTAGCAATTAAACCTTCTTCCAATGAAACATGCATATATTTTTCCCGGGCAAGGTTCGCAGTTCAGTGGTATGGGTAAAGAACTTTATGAAAGTAGCGACCTTGCAAAGGAGCTGTTTGAAAAAGCCAACGGGATATTGGGGTTTTCCCTTTCGGATATAATGTTTAGCGGAAGCGCAGACGACCTTAAAAAAACTAATGTAACACAACCTGCCATTTTTTTACATTCTGTTATTTTATATAAAACCATAACAGATCCAAAACCTGGACTGGTAGCAGGGCATTCCCTGGGAGAATTTTCTGCGCTTGTTGCAAATGGCGTTTTAGATTTTGAAGAGGCGTTGAAGCTGGTTTCGATTCGAGCAATTGCTATGCAAAGGGCCTGTGACATTAATCCATCTTCGATGGCTGCAATACTGGGGTTAGAGGATGCTAAGGTGGAAGAAATATGTTCATCAATCACAAATGAAGTTGTTGTGCCGGCAAATTATAATTGTCCCGGGCAGGTTGTTATTTCTGGCAGTATAACAGGTATTGAAAAAGCGTGTGATCTAATGAAATCAGCCGGTGCAAAGCGGGCTTTGATTTTACCGGTAGGCGGGGCATTCCATTCATCATTCATGGAACCTGCAAAAGCAGAACTTGCCGAGGCAATAAATTCGGCAAATTTTCATGATCCTACTTGCCCCATTTATCAAAATTTTGGTGCTGCAGCGGTTACAGACCCGGCAGCAATAAAATATAATTTAATAGCACAACTTACTGCGCCAGTTAAATGGACTCAAAGTGTAAGGGCAATGATAACAGATGGCGCTAATCATTTTACAGAAGTTGGACCTGGTAAAGTGTTGCAGGGATTAGTGCTGAAAATTAATAAGGAGATGACAGTTGATGGAATAAGCTAGATTTTTGACTTGATATGTTAGACTAATTTTTACACACGTTCGATAAGATCCCAGAGATTACCATACAGATCCTCAAACACCGCAACAGTTCCCCATTTTTCTTTTACGGGTTGCCGGATAAATTTTATGCCTTTTTCCTGCATATCCATAAAATCCTTTTGAAAATTATCTGTGTATAAAAATAAAAAAACACGTCCGCCAGTCTGGTTACCGATCCTGCTTCTTTGTTCATCATTACTTGCTGCTGCCAGTAAAAGACAACATCCTTTTCCAATTTCATCAGCATTATTTTTTGGAGCGATCAATACCCATCTTTTATTTTCACTTAAAGCGGTATCTTCTATGATCACAAAGTTTAATTTTTCTTTATAAAACTTTATGGTCTTATCATAATCATTAACCAGCAAAGCTATATGTGCTATCTGTTGACTCATTTATATTTCTTTAAAGTGAGTTTACCAGGTTTTCTCTGTACAGCAGAAATGGATTTCGTTATAGTTGTTCCTTTTATGACCTTATCAGTTGGAACAGGTTTCATTTTAGCCAATGAATAAGCATAGGCTTCCTTCATAAGTTTTTTTATGTAAGCCTGGGGCAGATCACTTTTGGTTTTAATGAGCAGGTAGCGGTATTGATTTCCATTTCCGAGTAATATTTTTTTGGGATCTGCGATCATAGCTCCCCAATAAAAACCAAAGTGCACATTGTATGAGCTTCGGCCAACGGCTATTGAACAAAAAGTATCACCCACTTTATCACCCGGGGACCAGCCAAATGCAAGCGCATTGTAATTGTCGTAGATAAGTTCATTACTTTCCGGGTATTGATCCCATATAAATTCTCTCAGCCATAATGCTATGCTTTGAACCTCTTCAGGAAAAGGCGATAAGAATTTTAGCAGGTCTTTTGTATCTTTTTTACTCATACTACTAAATCAGGAAATGATAAAGTGAATGATATTTTATTTTTCATTTTAGAATATATAGTTAAGAAAGTTTTTTGGTAATTACAAGATTCAAAAAAATATAAGACGCCGGATAAAAAAAAGACCCTCTTGCGAAAGTCTTTCATCAAAATAAAATATCAAAATTATAATGCTGCTAAAACAGTATTCATTCCTCTCACCGCCTCAGCACTTTTATTGAACTTTGCCTGTTCTTCATCATCAAGCTTAAAATCAATTATTTTTTCCCAGCCATTTTTTCCTACAACTACCGGAACACCAAGGCAAATATCTTTTTGTCCATATTCGTTATCAAGATGCACACAACAGGGTATTAATTTTCTTTCATCTCTTACAATACTTTCCACCAAAGCTGCGCCTGCAGCTCCTGGAGCATACCAGGCAGAGGTGCCCAGCAAACCGGTTAAAGTAGCTCCACCGATCATTGTATCGGCTGCTACTTTTTGCAACGTTTCAATACTTAATAAATTTGAAACGGGTGTGCCGTTGTAAGTTGCCAGCCTGGTTAATGGTATCATGGTTGTATCTCCGTGCCCGCCAATTACTACTGCCTGCAGATCGGTTGGTGAGCAATGCAAAGCAACCGATAAATAATATTTAAAACGACTGCTGTCTAAAATGCCACCCATACCAATGATCCTGTTTTTAGGTATACCACTTGATTGCAAAGCCAGTTGCGTCATAGTATCCATTGGGTTACTGATGACCACAATAATTGTATCCGGTGAATGTTGCAAAATGTTTTGAGTTACCCCTTTAACTATGCCTGCGTTAATGCCTATAAGTTCTTCACGCGTCATACCAGGTTTACGTGGAATGCCAGACGTTATCACAACAACATTGCTGCCAGCTGTTTTAGCATAATCATTTGTACTTCCGGATATTTTCGTATCAAACCCAAGCAGGGCAGCAGTTTGCATCATATCCATCGCCTTACCTTCAGCAATACCATCTTTTATATCAAGCAATACCAGTTCTTCACAAAGCTCTTTCCTGGCAATATTATCAGCGGTTGTTGATCCAACAGCGCCAGCGCCTACAACGGTAATTTTCATTTTATTTATTTTTTATTTTTTTATAACCGCAAAGGTAATTAGTAATTAGTAATTGGCATAGGAGAGGTTGAGGTTGAGGTTGAGGTTGAGGTTAAGGTTGAGTAGATGCTTTAATTTTTATTTAACTATTTGATATGCTCCTTTTGCTTATTTTGAAAGTCTGGTTTTATTACAGAATCATTTCATGAAGAAAATATTTCTTTTTATTTCGAGTTTCTTATTTATATGTTTGAATTTAAATTCGCAAATATGTAAACTGAACGGAACATTTGATGCTGCAAAGCATATTTTGAAAATACAATGGAATATGGTGAACAGTTATGCAAAAACAGGCTATATCCTAATAAAAAGTGAAGATGGTATTTCATGGAAAGAGTTAAGCCGGGACAGGATGATCCGGAATTATACAGAGGATGATCTTTATTTTTTCGACGAAAGAAACATTGGAACCGGGAAAACATTTTACCGTATAAGAATCATGGATAATAATAATAATACCGTAGCGCTCTCCAATATTCTTGTTACCAACACAATGAATGCGGCTGGTAACATTAAAAATAATGTTCCGGACAAAAGAATTGTAGCGACTAATAAAGAAACGGTATATAGCCCGGTTATAGAAAACCGGGTGCATCAATGGGCAATTTATCCAAACCCTGTAAATGATGAGCTAACCATAAATTACAAAGGTTCAGATATATTGAAGGGAGTAATAAATGTTATTGTTCATGACATGAGCGGGAAAACGGTCATCAAATTCAGGGCTGCTTCAACCAGTAAAACCATTCAAATACCAGTCAATAATTTACGCCGTGGTGTGTATCTAATTGAACTTACGGTAATGAATGAATTACAGATGAATGAAAGATTTGTTAAACAATAATTATAGTTCGTCTGCTATCTTATCCATTTTTACACTTCCTTCAAAGGCCTTTTTAAATTCTCCTTTTTTATCATACACAAAAATACTCGGGAGGTTAGTTACCTTATAAAATACCGGGAAAAAGAATTTAGGATCCCTAGCCATCGTTATTTCCGGGTAATCAGCTATTTTATAATCGTTATAAAACTTTACCATTTGGTCGTGTGGCAAATACGTTACCATTATAACCTGGGCCTTTTTAAATTTTTCAATATTAGCGATGAGCTCTTCTGTTTCATGCTGGCAATGCTCGCAGTCTGGACTAAAAATAATAAAAACAGTTGCCGTTCTTTTCTTTAGGTCCTCTCTTGTAAAAGCCGTGCTGTCGGCTGCTTTGTAAATAGTGAACTGGGGTATATTAGGAAACCTGAGGTACACAGGCAAAGTACTGTCGGTTTGGGAAAAACAAAATTGAACCAATGACAAAAGAAAAAGCACTGAAAGAATTTTTTTCACTTTATTTTTTTCTCAAAGATAATTTGTTTACAGTTATGTATTTCTTCAAAGCTGTTAATATCATCGCTTACTGTTTTGATTTTTAAAGTTTCAATTGCTACCTTTGCGCCTCTAAAATTATTGTATGGCTACAACAGCGGATATGCGTACCGGTTTGATCATCAAAGTAGATGGGAGTCTTTATTCTGTAATAGAATTTGGACAGAATAAAACAGCGCGTGCCGCTGCAAAAGTGTGGGCAAAATTAAAAGGGGTTGATAATAACAGAACAATTGAGTTAACGTGGAACAGCGGGGAAACTATTTTCCCGGTGAGAGTTGAAAAAAAGCCATACCAGTTTTTGTATAAAGATGATTCGGGATATACATTTATGGATACTGGTACCTATGAGCAGATCACTGTTGTTGAGGCAATGGTTGATGCTCCCCAGTTTATAAAAGACGGACAGGAAGTAACGGTATTGATCAATGGAGAAACTGACCAGCCAATGGGAGTGGAATTACCGGATAAGATCGTTATGCGTGTTACTTATAGTGAGCCTGGAATGAGGGGGGATACAGCAACGAGGACATTAAAGCCTGCAACTGTGGAAACAGGTGCGAATGTAAATGTTCCCCTTTTTGTGAATGAAGGTGACCTGATAAGAATCAATAGTAAAACGGGTGAATACATTGAAAGAGTAAAAGAATGATTCTTATAACTACTTATTTTAAATGGGCAAAATTACATTTTGCCCATTTCTATTTTAGCGCTTTTCCGTCCGTTTTATAGGTTTTCTTGAGTGAAAAAGTAGATTTTTAATCAAATTGGAATGAATTCGGCAGTTTTTTAATTAATTTGAATTTTTTGTTTTGATGCAGGAATACTTATCTTAGCTACCCATTTATCCATAACATTAATATAATATTTTAATATGGACTTAAAACAAATCCAGGAACTTGTTAAGCTTGTTAATAAGAGTAACATAGGCGAACTAAGTATAGAAAAAAATGATTTTAAGATCACTATCAAACAAAAAAAAGAAGCCGCCAATAATTATTTACCGGGATTTACCCAGCCGCAACCAGCGCTTGCTCCTGCACTAACTTCATCTTTACCAGGGCAGGAAAAGAAAAACGAAACGCCTGCTGCAGAAAAAACAGATAACCTATTAACCATTAAAAGCCCGATGATTGGCACCTTCTACCGGCAGTCTGGTCCGGGTAAACCAATTTTCGTAAACGTAGGGGATGAGGTTACTTCAGGATCAGTAGTTTGTATCATTGAAGCAATGAAACTTTTTAATGAGATCGAAAGTGAAGTAAGTGGAAAAATTGTAAAAGTTTTAGTTGAGGATGCATCACCTGTGGAATTTGATCAACCCTTATTTTTAGTGGAACCTGATTGAAATACATTGCTGTTAAGAAGCTAAATGAAACCAATATTGGCTCTTGTTATATGAGTATGCACACTGTCACGAGAAAAGTAGAAACATCTTTACAAATTTAAAGAAGTACAAAAAGTATTAAATAAAATTTTAGCTACTGCAAAAAGAAAACCCGGTTAGTTATTTTATAAGTTTATTTATCTATTAAATACCAGCGTTTTTTTCATTAGCAATTAACCTATAATCATTTTAGCTAATTAATAAATATGTTTAAAAAGATATTAATAGCGAACCGTGGAGAAATTGCACTTCGCATAATTCGTACCTGTAAGGAAATGGGTATCCGTACGGTGGCGGTTTATTCAACGGCAGATAAAGATAGTCTGCATGTAAGGTTTGCAGACGAAGCAGTGTGTATTGGTAAACCTGCAGGTGCGGATAGTTATTTAAATATCCCGCATATAATGGCGGCCACTGAAATTACCAATGCAGATGGCATACATCCCGGGTATGGATTTTTAGCAGAGAATGCAAAGTTTGCACAAATATGCACCGACCATGGAATAAAATTTATCGGCCCTACGCCTGATATGATCAACAGCATGGGCGATAAGATCACCGCAAAAGATACAATGATAAAAGCAGGAGTGCCAGTTGTGCCAGGTGGTGATGGTTTGTTGTCTGGTACTGATGAAGCAAAACAGCTAGCCAAAAAAATCGGTTACCCGGTTATATTAAAAGCAACAGCGGGTGGCGGTGGCAAAGGCATGCGGGTTGTTTGGGAAGAAAAGGAAATTGAAAAAGCTTTTGATAATGCCAAAGCTGAAGCAGGAGCATCATTTAAAAATGATGGCATTTACATGGAAAAATTTGTTGAAGAACCACGTCATATTGAGATACAGATTGCAGGAGACCAGTTTGGCAATGTGTGTCATTTAAGTGAGCGTGATTGTTCAATTCAACGCCGGCATCAGAAGCTTGTGGAAGAATCACCTTCCCCCTTTATGACAAAAGAACTGAGGGAAAAAATGGGAGAGGCCGCCATCAAAGCTGCCAGCTCAATAAATTATGAAAGCGTTGGTACCGTTGAATTTTTAGTGGATAAGCACCGGAATTTTTATTTCATGGAAATGAACACGCGTATCCAGGTTGAACATTGTGTAACAGAAGAAGTAATAAACTATGATCTTATCAAAGAACAAATAAAAATCGCAGCAGGAGAAAAAATTTCCGGGAAAAATTATTTTCCACAGATGCATGCAATTGAATGCCGGATCAATGCCGAAGATCCGTATAACGACTTCCGTCCATCACCCGGAAGGATAACCGTGCTCCATCAGCCGGGCGGTCATGGGGTGCGGATTGACAGCCATGTTTACGCCGGATACGTCATCCCACCATATTATGACAGCATGATAGGAAAACTTATCTCTATAGCCCAGACCCGTGAAGAAGCAATTGATACCATGAGCCGCGCACTTAGTGAATATGTTATTGAAGGAATAAAAACCACTATCCCTTTTCATCAGCAACTTATGCAAAATGAAGATTTCCGCAAAGGAAATTTTACTACCAAATTTTTGGAAGGGTTTAAAATGAAATAATTTTTAAACTAGCAATTGTTTATGTGCTTACGCGGGTATGCCAATTCCATTTTTCATAATTTATAATTTGATCCTCTCCACCGTTCATCAATAATTGCTTTGCACATATTGCTCATTAATTATATTTATTCTCTAAAACTTATTTTATGATACGTAAATTCTGCCTGGTATCTGCCATTACTTGTTGTGGCCTCGTTGCAATGAGTCAAAACTTAACCATCCCTCCAGACGGTGGAAATAAAAAAGCATCCATCAGCGAACGCATTGGCATCACCGATGTAACAATACATTATGACAGGCCAGGGGTTAAAGGACGGGAAGGAAAAATATGGAACGGGCTTGTGCATGTTGGTTATACTGACCTCGGTTTCGGAACAAGTAAAGCAGCACCGTGGCGGGCAGGTGCTAATGAAAATACAACTTTCACTTTCAGCACTGATGTAAAAATTGAAGGGCAACCGGTAAAGGCCGGAACCTATGATTTTTTTGTAGCCATGGGAAACAATGATGCTACCTTGATCTTTAGTAATACCAGTACTTCATGGGGTTCTTTTTTTTATGATCAAAAAGATGATGCTTTAAGAGTTACCGTTAAAACAATTCCGTTAAATGAAAGTGTGGAAAGGCTTAAATACGAATTCATGGATGAAACAGAAAACAGTGCTGTTGTGGCATTGATCTGGGAAAAATTGAAAATACCTTTCAAGGTTGAAGTAGATTATGTGCAAACCCAGTTGGCATCTTTTAGAAGAGAATTAAGAAACAGTGCGGGCTTTGAATCAAATACCTGGCAGCAGGCAGCCCAATTTGCTGCAGATCATAATTCAAACCTTGATGAAGCATTGCAATGGAGTGATTATTCTTTAAATGGTCAGTTTATAGGACAAAAGAATTTTAAAAACCTAAGCACAAGAGCAGCTATTTTAAATAAAATGGGAAAAACCACAGATGCTGAGGCAGCAATGAAAGAGGCTATGACACTTGCTTCCATGCAGGATCTGCAACAATATGGCAGACAATTATTGAATGAGAAAAAACCAAAAGAAGCGCTGGAAGTTTTTAAAATGAATGCTCAAAAAAATCCCAATGTATTTGTAACAGATATGGGATTGGTAAGAGGGTATTCTGCTAACGGGGATTATAAGACAGCCTTAAAATATGCGCAGCTTGCAGAACCACTGGCACCAAATAAAGCCAATAAAGATGCAGTAGATAATATGATAAAAAAGTTGGAAGAAGGTAAAGATGTGAATTAATATAAATACAAACCTTGAAGGCATTAAAACCTTAAAAGTTTTTCGATAACCCTGGAGATTTCAAAAACTGCAGGGTTTTTTTATTTGTAAACTGCCTCAATAAATGCTTCCAGTTTTTTTGGATCAAGGTTTCCATTTGTTCTAACCCCGCTGCAAACATCAACACCGTAAGGTTGTACTTCAGCAATTGCCTGTTGTACATTTAGAGCCGTTAATCCACCGGCGAGAAAAACCGGGACCGAAATGCTTTCAACAATTTTCCTGCTGATCTTCCAGTTATGTACTCTTCCTGTTCCTCCCAGTTCTTTAATTTTAAGTTTTGGATTTCCGCTATCCAGCAGGATTGCATCTACGAAAGCTGAAACTTTTATAGCCTCTTCTATGGCCTTTTCATTCATAACATGAATTACCTGTACCAGTTTTATTGCAGGCAGATTGGTCTTCAATTCAGGATAAGCGTTTTCAGGTAATTGATCTACTATCTGGATGGTATTGGTAAATGTTCTTTTGTGATGGGCGGCTATTCCAGTAGCTGATGTTTGGCTGGTTAATAAAAAGGTTGCTATGGGTGGTGGTATTGTTTTGGCTATCTCATAAATCAATTCATCTGGTATAGGGCCCGGGCCACTTGGCATTTCGCCAACCAATCCAATTGCTGAAGCATCAAATTGTATCGCCAGTTTTGCTTCTTCATTACTGTTGATACAACAAATTTTAATGCGGGGTATCATTACCGTAAATGCGTGGTTTTAATTTTGAAAATTTAATGTTTTTTTGATTGCTCGTAGATCTTCCATACTTCCTGGAGCGAAGCGATATAAATGCTGCGACCATGGGTGCCTATTACAATTTCGTTAGCCGTTTTTTGAATGGCGATATCATGAACAGGTACGGGGGGCAAACTTTGACTCATGCTCATGAAAGTTTTTCCCATATCAAAAGAAACATATAATCCATTATCACTTCCCACATAAATAATATCTTCTTTTTTTGGATCTTCTCTCACCACATTCAATGACCCATCCGGAAGGTTACTTCCCAATGCTGACCATGACACTCCATAATCATTGCTCACAAAAAGCCATGGATTAAAATTATCATTTCGATATGCATTCAGGGTAGCGTAAACCCTTCCTTCTTTATACTCTGAAGCCTGCACCCGGCTAACATATAAATTTTGAGGCAAATTTCTTGATACTAACGTCCACGTGTACCCGCCATCTTTACTAACCTGGATATTTCCATCATCTGTGCCACAGTATAGCAAACCGAACCTGATTGGTGATTCACTCAATGTAGTTATGGTACCATACGGCACATTGCCTTCTTTTTTTCCTTTGGTAAGATCAATACTTAACGGTTGCATATTCTCCCCTTTATTCATGCTGCGGTATACACGGTTCGATCCCATGTAAAAAATATCCTGGTTATAACGGCTAAGCATAACCGGGGTTTGCCAGTTGTATCTCAGGGGCGGATCCTGTAAATCGTTCTTTGGATGAATATTCAATGGTTTTTTATCATCTGCCTCCGGGTAACCCGGCCGGCCACTTTCATCCGGGGATTCTGTTATGCCATCATTATTATCACCTGCATAATCCCTGTTCTGACGGCTATAATATCCAAACTGAGATCCGGAATAAACCGTTTTATTATCTCTTCTGTCAACCTGCACCTGCATACCATCTCCTCCTCCTAAATTTTTCCAGGGATCCGGGGAACTATAATGAAACTGATCACCCGCTATATTATCTGATGGCCCGTACCATACACCATTGTCCTGGATACCACCGTAAACATTATAGGGTTTTGCATCATCCACATCAATTGCATAAAACTGCCCTACAGCAGGTGTGTTCGCTTTGAACCAATGTTTACCATTATCATAGGTAATATTGCAGCCTCCGTCATTTGCCGCAATCCAGTTGCTGTCTTTAAGGGGGTTTATCCAGCAGCCATGCCAGTCGGGATGCGTGGATGGCTTATCCACTGCTTTAAATGTTTTTCCGCCATCATTGCTTAGCATTAAAACAAATCCATTGATTACAACTTTATTTTCATTTACCGGTGATAGCGAGAGCTTACCAAAATAATATCCATAAGTATTATACAGATCCAGTCCTCTTGTATTTACCTTTCGCCAGGTTATGCCTGCATCATCACTTCTATATACTTCACAACCAATAATAGGGGTGTCAAATAAAGCTGTATTTGCATCAAATAAATAATTGTAAACAGCATCCGGTTTTATAACGCCTGTTCTCACTAATTCTTTTACTGAGGAGTCGCGGTATTTTTTATCAAAATTATTTTTTATAAAAAAACTGTCAAGTTTTTTCTTATCCAATAATAAAAAATCTTCCACGGAAATATTCTTCATTTCTTTTAAAGAATAACTGTTTGAATCAACGCGTTTTTTAGCAGTGTCAGGACGATGATCATTGTTATCAACGGTTGCATACAATATGTTGGGATTATTTGCATACACTGCAATTCCCATCCTTCCCTGTTTGTTTCCGCTAGGAAACCCGCTGCCAGCCTGTGTTATGAGTTTCCATTTTTCTCCGCCATCAATACTTTTATATATGCCTGAAGTTGCGCCACTCTCAACAAAATTCCATGCTCTTCGTTCCCTGTGCCACATGCAGGCATAAAGTTCATCAGAGTTTTTTGGATTGATATCCATTTCTATTGCCCCGGTATTTTCATCAATATATAATGTTTGTTTCCAGGTTTTTCCTCCATCTGTGGTTTTATATACTCCCCTTTCTTTATTAGGCGAATAGAGATGGCCCAGTACGGCCACCCATGCAATATTTTTATTGGATGGATTTAATAATATTTTTCCGATGTGCTGGCTTTCGGGTAGGCCCAGGTATTGCCAGGTGGCTCCATTATCGGCACTTTTGTAAATACCAATACCGGCGTAGGAAGACCGGCTGCTATTGGCTTCACCGGTACCAACCCAAATTTCGCGGGTTTGCCAGTTCACTGCAATGTCACCAATTCCCAAAACATCTTCTTTATCAAAAATGGGAACAAAGCTTTGACCATTATTTGTAGTATGCCATAATCCGCCGGTTGCATATGCAACATAAAACTCTGTTGCATCATTTGGATTCACGTCAATATCAACTACCCGGCCGCTCATTATGGAAGGACCAATGTTTCTGAATTTAATATTTTTAAGCAAAAGATTTTCCTGCAGGATCTGTCTTTTTTTTAATCCGGCCTGTCTCTCAGCAGCAGTGCCTGGTTTTACCTGTGCCACAGAAACCACAAAGGTTAAAGTTGTGAAAAAGCCAGTCAGCAGCATTACCGCAAATGTTTTTATTAGGATAAATTTGCAGGGAGCATATTTATTTACAGGTAAAAAAATCATTAGTTCAATTTTATAGAGATGGATAAGATTTTAAAAATACTAAAGTTGTCAATATTTTTTCTTTTGTTTTTCGCAAAAGGATTTTCGCAATACAAATCATTTGCAATATCACCTAAAGGGGATACGATAAACATCATTGATAAAAAAGGTATGAAGCAGGGAAAATGGATCGTTACCGTTGGTGAATTGCGCGGTGAGCCTGGTTATGAAGAGGAAGGTGTTTTTAAAAACAATATACAAGAAGGAACCTGGAGAAGATACAATTTAAATGGTGATCTCCTGGCAAGAGAAAATTTTAAAGCCGGGGGAAAGGAGGGTATTCAGCAATATTACACGATGCTTGGAGATTTGTTACGGGAGGAAAGCTGGCATGCGTATAATCCAGACGCACCATATGATACCATTCCCATATACGGTACGGGCAGCAGCGAGATCTTATCTTATAAAATTATCAAGGCAGAGCCTTACAGTGTAAAGGATGGTGAATGGAAATTTTATGATCCTTCTACCGGGATGATCATAAAGACCGAAAAGTATGACAGGGGCTTTTTACACAAAGATGCAAACGATCAGGCTTTTGCCAACGATACAATACCAAAGAAGAAAGTCAAGCCCAAAGAAGTGCTTGAATATGAAAAGAAAAACAGCGGTAAAAAGAAAGTTAAGGTAAGAGAAGGACAAACCAATTATTGACCATGATTCAATAGGCAATTGCTCAAAAAAAGGTTAAAAAAAAGGATCAGTAATTTCCGAAATTCCAGTATGCTCACCCTGCCTCTCAAAATTACTCATATGCGTAACTCACAATAGCAGCAATTTGATTTTAAAAGAGGGTGAGATTAAGCTTCAGATATTATCAATTTCATTTTTGCGTTAAAGGATAAAAATCAAAAAAAGAGGCTGTCTCAAAAGGGGCAGTCTCTTTTTTTATTTTTCTTTTTTTGAGGTGTGTTTATACACAAATGGATGTAGATAAATATTAGATAATTTGATGCAATGA
>JACDBU010000138.1 GCA_013694745.1 Chitinophagaceae bacterium | reverse complement strand
GAGTAGAACCTGCCCTTCAGCCATACCCCGGGAAATTTAATGAAGAATTATTATCGGGACTTGATTTTTTACTTGCCGAAATGGGCAAAAGAAATATGAAAGCCATTATTTTTTTGAGCAACAACTGGGAATGGAGTGGAGGGTTTTTACAATATTTAAACTGGAATGGAAAATTAGCCGATAGCGTGATGATAAGAAAATTAAGCTGGGATGAAATGCGTGATCATATATCAGAATTTTACACCTGTGGTTCATGCACCCAACAATATCAAAAGCAATTGATGCTGATCATCAAAAGAAAAAATTTAATCACTAAAAAAAGATATATAGACGATCCAGCAATAATGGCCTGGGAAATAGCCAATGAGCCCCGGCCTATGAGACCCGCATCTGTCATTGCTTATAAAGAATGGATCAGTAAAACGGCAGCCACCATAAAACAAATTGATAAAAATCATCTTGTTACAATTGGCAGCGAAGGAGAACTTGGTAGTGAAACCATTGAGGTATTTGAATCCATTCATTCCAATAAAAATATTGATTATGCAACCATACATATCTGGCCAAAAAATTGGGAATGGTTTAAGGATACTGCCATAGCAAAGGATTTCGGCAATCTTACTTTAAATACTCTCAATTATATTGATAAACATGTTACTGTTTTAAACAAGCTTAATAAACCCCTGGTTTTGGAAGAATTTGGATTGCCGAGGGATGGCGTTTCTTTTGCACCAGGTACTTCTACAAAATGGAGGGATGAGTATTACCATATCATTTTTACAAAATTATTTGCAAGCATGCAGCATAATGGGGTGATAGAAGGATGTAATTTCTGGTGCTTTAGCGGGATCGGGCGACCTTCAGGGAAACAACTTCTATGGGAAAAAGGAGATGACATTCTTGGTGATCCCCCCGTAGAAGAACAGGGATTGAACTCTGTCTTCGACAATGATTCCTCTACGTGGAAAGTAATTAAATCGTTTACAGAAAAAATAAATCGGAAAAATAAAATCGCTCAAACCAATTAAAACTTCTGGGTCACGTTATTCAATAATTTATAAAAAAAAGCGGAATAATTTATCGCAACTTCTTTACCTGTTACGGTTACATCATAAATCAAAACTTAGCCTTATCTTAGCGCAACCAAATTTCTTTAAACCTAATGAAGGTTTTAATTAAGAATGCAATTCTAACTTCTTCTACAAAAAAGGCCAATTCTACAGATATTTTAATTGACAACGGGATCATTACACAAATAAGTAGTGGAATAGTTGCAGATGCTGATCATATAATAGAGAACGATAACCTTCATGTTTCTGTTGGCTGGATGGATTGTTTTGCCAATTTTGCCGACCCCGGTGATGAATATAAAGAAACCCTTGAAACCGGCGCTGCTGCTGCCGCTGCGGGAGGCTTCACCGAAGTTATGATCATACCCAATACCAACCCAATTACCGATAATAAATCGCAGGTTGAATATATTAAACATAAAAGTAAATCGCTTCCCGTTACCATTCATCCAATAGGTGCCATAACTAAAAATGCAGAAGGAAAAGAATTGAGTGAAATGTACGACATGCATCACAATGGCGCCCTGGTTTTTTCTGATGGGATTAATTGTTTGCAATCATCCGGAATAATGTTGAAAGCACTTCAGTATATTAAGGCTTTCGATGGTACGATCATACAGCTTCCGGATGATAAAAACATCGGGACAAATGGCCTGATGAATGAGGGAATAGCTTCTACTAAACTAGGCTTGCCAGGAAAGCCTGCCATCGCAGAAGAAATATTAATTGCAAGAGATATTGAATTATTGAAATACTCAAATTCAAAGATCCACTTTACAGGCATATCAACCAAAAGGTCTCTGGAATTGATAACACAGGCAAAAAAAAAGGGATTGAATATATCATGCTCTGTAACGCCATACCATGTTTATTTTTATGAAGATGATGTGGCGGATTATGATACAAATTTAAAAGTGAATCCTCCTTTAAGAACAAAGGAAGATATGATGGCATTGCGGGATGGAGTAAAAGATCACAGCATTGATTTCATTGCATCACATCATTTACCACAGGATTTTGATAACAAGATCTGCGAATTCGAATATGCGAAATATGGTATGACGGGGCTTGAATCTACATTTGGAGTTTTGTGCGCATTGGACATTCCTTTTTTAGATTTCGTAAAAATGCAGACAGAAAATATCAGGAAAATTTTCGGACTCATGATCCCTGAGATCAAGATTGGCGAAAAAGCAAATCTCACCTTATTTATTCCCGGTAAAGAATATCTGTTTACAGAGAAGAACATTCTTTCAAGATCAAAAAACACTCCTTTCACAGGTAAAAAATTAAAGGGATACCCGATTGGGATTATTAACGGAGACAAGTTATTTTTGTCAGACTCCCATTATTAAATAACAAACCGAAATTATGCAAGAAAAAATTACCACCCCCGCAACAAAAGGAATTATTATCGGCCTTATATTAATATGCCTGGCCTTAGCAGTTTCCTTTTCCGGTACAAAGATGAACAAACCAGTTCAGTATATCGGATATGTTGTTTACCTGGCAGGCATAATATTTTCTATTTCGCAATATGGAAAACAAATAAATTACAATTCTACCTTCGGTAATTATTTTGGTCATGGCTTTAAAATAGCGGCTATAGTTACTGCGATAATGATTGTTTTTATTGTTGTATTTATGATGGTTTTCCCTGAATTCAAAGACAAAGCATTGGATGAGGCAAGAAAAAATATGGTATCAAAAAATTATACTGATGACCAGATCGATAAGGCAATGGATTTTACTAAAAAATTCTTTTTGGTGTTCCTGGTTGCCGGAACACTTATTGGATATTTAATAATTGGTGCCATCGCAGCATTGATAGGTGCAGCTATGACCAAAAAAAATCCAAATAATTTTTCACAGGATATAAACCAAATAGGAAGTTAATGGATCTTTCGATCGTTGTTCCACTTATTGATGAGGCCGAATCTCTTCCTGAATTAACTGAATGGATCGTGCGGGTAATGAACGAAAATCATTACAGTTACGAGATCATAATGGTTGATGATGGCAGTTCTGATAACTCGTGGAGTGTTATTGAAAACCTGAGACTGAACAATCCACACATAAAAGGAATAAAATTTCAACGCAATTATGGTAAGAGTGCAGCCCTTAATGAAGGCTTTAAAGCCGCCAGGGGCAATGTTGTGATCACTATGGATGCTGATCTGCAGGATAGTCCTGATGAGATCCCGGAATTAAGAAAAATGATATTAGAAGATGGATTCGATATCGTTAGCGGCTGGAAGAAAAAAAGATATGATAACACGCTCAGCAAAAATATTCCTTCAAAATTATTCAATGCGGCAACCAGGAAGGTTTCCGGAATTTATTTACATGATTTTAATTGCGGTCTTAAGGCATACAAAAGAAATGTAATTAAAAGTATAGAAGTGTATGGCGAAATGCATCGCTATATTCCATTACTTGCCAAATGGGCCGGCTTTAAAAAATTTGGAGAAAAAGTAGTTGAGCATCGTCGCAGGAAATATGGTGTCACGAAATTTGGCTGGCGTAGGTTTATCAATGGGTTTTTAGATCTTGTCTCCATTATTTTTGTAGGAAAATTCAGAAAGAACCCCATGCACTTTTTTGGATTATGGGGCACCTTTTCATTCTTGTTCGGATTAGGTGTTTTTATCTATCTCACAATTTCAAAATTCTTTTTCGATAAAACCGGAATGACGCAACGGCCATTATTTTTCTTTGCCATTCTTGCAATGATCATTGGAACCCAGCTTTTTTTAGCCGGCTTTATTGGAGAATTGATCTCCCGTAATTCGCCTGAAAGAAATTCATACCTGGTTGAAGAAAAAGCCGGTATTAACCAGCCGCATGAACTCGCCTGAAAAAATTGTTATCATAGGTCCGGCACATCCATTAAGAGGTGGCCTGGCTTCTTATGATGAAAGATTAGCGCGCGAATTTATGCACCAGGGATTTAAAACAACTATTTATACATTCTCATTACAATACCCGTCTTTTTTGTTTCCCGGAACAACGCAGTTATCATCAGAACCCGCTCCAGGGGATCTTGACATTAAAGTCTGCATCAATTCAGTTAATCCATTTAATTGGTTGAAAATTGGCAATGAATTAAAAAGATCAAAGCCTGATATCATAATAGTAAGATACTGGCTGCCCTTCATGGGACCATGTCTGGGGACCATTTTAAGAAAAGTAAAAAAAAATAAACATACAAAAGTTGTATGCATTGCCGATAACATTATCCCTCATGAAAAACGGCCGGGCGATACAGCCTTTACAAAATATTTTTTAAACCCCGTTGATGCATTCATAACAATGAGTGAGAAAGTATTGAGTGAACTGTTGATCGTTGCAAATGTCAAGCCTGCAAAATTCATTGCTCATCCCCTCTATGATAATTTTGGGGATAAGATCTCAAAAACTGATGCAAGGAAAAAATTAAACATTGATCCAAATGATAGGATCATTCTTTTTTTTGGTTTTATAAGAAAATATAAAGGCCTCGACCTGTTACTGGAAGCAATGAAAATTTTATCGCCCAGCGAAACCCTCCATGAAGAAAATGCTTATAATCATTCCCCTGCCAGGATCAAACTTCTTATTGCGGGAGAATTTTACGAAGACAAAAAAAAATATACGGATCTCATCAATACACTGGGCATAAAAGATGAACTCATCCTGCATACAGATTTTATACCTGATAGTGAGGTGAAATATTATTTATGCGCTGCAGATTGTGTGGTGCAGCCATACCGGAGGGCAACACAAAGCGGGGTTACGCCCCTCGCCTATCATTTTGAAGTCCCAATGATCGTTACCAATGTTGGGGGCCTGCCATCGCTGGTGCCTGATAAAAAAGTTGGGTTAGTCGCGGAACCCAACCCAGATGATATTGCCAGAAAGATCATTGAATTTTTTCAATTAGGTGCGGATTATTTTTTGCCTCACCTTCGTGAAGAAAAAAATAAATATAGCTGGAGCCACATGGTGGATGCAATCATCAAATTAGTAAATTAACAATGATCTTCAGAAGTAAAGCTCCTTTACGTATTGGCCTTGCAGGCGGTGGTACTGATGTGAGTCCGTACAGTGATAAATATGGAGGAGCGATCTTAAATGTAACTGTCTCATTATTTGCTTATGCAAATATTGAAATGATCAAAGAAAATAAAATTATTGTAGAAGCATTGGACAGGAATGAACAGGAAAATTTTGAATGGAGTAATAGTTTGCCAATAAATGGAAAACTGGATCTTTTGAAAGGAGTTTACAACCGGATACAAAAAGATTATGGCATACCGAAATCAGGATTAAGGTTATCAACTTTTGTTGATGCCCCGGCGGGCTCCGGGCTGGGTACCTCCTCAACATTAGTAGTTGCTATCATTGGTGCATTTGTGGAAATGCTGAAGCTGCCGTTGGGTGATTATGATATTGCCCATTATGCGTACCAGATAGAAAGAGAAGATTTGAAATTAGCCGGAGGTAAACAGGATCAGTATGCAGCCATGTTTGGGGGTGTAAATTATATGGAGTTTTATGAAGATGATAAAGTGATAGTAAACCCATTACGTATCCGTTCTCAATATTTGCATGAGTTAGAAAATAATCTTGTTCTTTACTTTACCGCAACCAGCCGGGAGAGTGCTTCCATTATAACTGAGCAGGTTAAAAACGTAAACGATAAAAATGAAAAAAGCATTGAGGCAATGCACCAGTTAAAAGAACAGGCCAGGATGATGAAAGAGGCATTACTGAAAGGCAGATTAAATGAATTTGGTGAAATACTGGATTTCGGTTTTCAGCAAAAGAGGCTCATGGCACACAACATCAGTAACAGCAACATTGAAGAAATATATGAAGCAGCTAAAAATTCCGGTGCTACCGGTGGAAAAATAAGTGGTGCCGGGGGTGGTGGATTCATGATCTTTTATTGCCCCGGTAATACCCATCATGCTGTGGTAGAAAAATTAAAAACATTTGGTGGCGAAGTAAAAAATTATACGTTCACTAAATACGGATTAACAACGTGGTGCGCAGGATAGAAAGTTAATCCGTTGATTTGTTTAAACGTTCATTAGTGAATTAGGAATTAAGAATTAGGAATTAGGAATTTTGGTAAATACTTTTACTTCAAATCCAATATACATCCACGTTTAAACGGATAAACATTTAAACGGATGAACAATAAACAGATTAACGTTTATCAATAAGCTTTATAAAAATGGAAAAAATAAAAAATATAATTCAATCATCGGTTGATGTAAAAAATAAAATACTTGCAGACGATAAAATTTTGCAGACCGTTAAAGATTGCGTCAGGGTTTTAGTAACTGCATTTAAAAATGGCAACAAGGTATTGTTTTGTGGCAATGGTGGCAGTGCAGCCGATGCACAACACCTGGCAGCAGAGTTTAGCGGGAGGTTTTATACTGACCGGGATGCATTACCTGCAGAAGCATTGCATTGTAATTCTTCTTATATAACAGCTGTAGGTAATGATTATGGTTATGAAGTTATTTATTCACGCATGATAAAGGGAATAGGTAACAAAGGCGATGTGCTGGTGGGCTTAAGCACATCAGGCTATAGTAAAAATATTATAAATGCTTTTGAAACGGCAAAAGAAAAAGAGATGGTCACTATTGCATTCACTGGTGAGAGTGGCGGAAAATTAAAAGAAATGGCAGACTTTCTTATTAACGTCCCGTCTGATGATACGCCTCGTATACAGGAAAGTCATATAACCTTAGGCCATATAATTTGCCAGTTAGTTGAAGAGCAATACTTCAAGTTAACCAATGATTAATAATGCTATTATACTTGCGGGCGGTTTGGGAACGAGGCTACGCTCAATAGTTTCAGGTTTGCCAAAATGTATGGCGCCGGTTGCTGGCAAACCTTTCCTGTACTACGTTATAAGCCATCTCCAAAAACAAGGTGTTACTGATTTTATTTTTTCTGTAGGCTATAAAAGTAAGATCATACAGTCTTATTTATCCTCACATTTTTCAACGCTTAATTATCAATTATCAATTGAAGACGAGCCGTTAGGTACGGGGGGTGCTATCAAATTTTCATTATCCAAAGTGAGCAGCAAAAATATCATAATTGCAAATGGAGATACATTCTTTAAAATTGATTTAAAAAAATTAAGTTCTTTTCATGAAGCATCTGATGCCACCTGCACACTGAATCTAAAACCAATGGTGCATTTTGACCGCTATGGAGTTGTTGATTTGAATAATGATGGTAGCATAGAAAGTTTTCACGAAAAACAATTCTATAAAAATGGTTTGATAAATGGAGGCTTATATGCGCTTAATAAAAATTATTTTTTAAAAACAGAACACCCGCAAATATTTTCATTCGAAAAAGATTACCTGGAAAAGATCGTTAATAACAGCGGAGATAAAAAAGAAGTCTACGGCATCATCCAGGATGAATACTTTATTGATATTGGCATCCCGGCAGATTATAAAAAAGCACAGGAAGATTTTAGTCACCTGGCAATTTGATGAGTTGGTGATGCCTGGTTTAAAAGTTTGAAGACTAATTTTAAAAATGAATTTAAAATCATTAGATAAATCGTGGACATTATTTCTTGACCGTGATGGCGTCATTAATGATGAAAAGCATATGGATTATATAAACACGTGGGATGAATTTACTTTCTATCCGGGTGTGCTTGATGCTATACGGATCTTTTCAAAAAAATTCGGCCGCATATTTATTATAACCAATCAACGTGGAGTTGCAAAGGGAGTTACTAAACTGGAAGACCTTGAAATGATCCATAAAAATTTACTGGAACAGGTAAAAATGAGTGATGGAAATGTTGACAGGATCTATTTTTCTGCTGACATGGATGATAGTCATATCAACAGGAAACCTAATACAGGCATGGGCATGCAGGCTAAGAAAGATTTTCCGGAAATTGATTTTACAAAAAGTATAATGATAGGAAATACTTTGAGTGATATGCAATTTGGAAAGAACCTTGGGGTATCTCTCACAGTATTTTTACCAACAACGCGACCGGATGTGAAAATACCAAACGCTTTAATTGACTTGGTATTCCCTGACCTGATATCCGTTGCTATGGCCTTATAAGTTATCGTTAAAGTTTACTAACCAGCAATAAATTTCTTTAAATTTTGTTTTCTTTGTTCAAAGTTGCCTGATGCTGAAAATTCTCTCCTCGTTTTTACTATTCATATTCTTTTTTAATGTATCATTTGCCCAAAGGATTTCACCTGATGAATTCAGGTCAATCAGGAAAAAGGAAGACTCTCTTAAAGTTTATGCATTACAGATCATACAGGGCAATACCGATGCAGACCGGTTTATTGCAGACAGCCAGTTCACAAAAATTTTGGTGCGGGCATTAAGAATTAATAATTCATTTTACTACCCTTTTGATTCATTGATTACAATTTCAAAGCTTGTACCAAATGACAGTACTTTCAAAATCTTTACCTGGCAGCTTCTTGTAAATGAAAATATAACACGGCAACACGGAGCGATTCAAATGAGAACGAATGATGGATCCCTGAAACTGTTGCCGTTGATCGACAAATCTGATGTGGTAATAAATATGGCTGATACGGTTGCAAATAACTTTGGCTGGATCGGGGCAGTATATTACAAACTGATTGAAAAGCAGGCTTTTGGTAAAAATTATTATACCCTTTTAGGGTACGATGAAAATAATATGCGCAGCACTAAAAAAATTGTTGATGTACTTACTTTCAATAATGGAGAACCCATATTTGGCGGATCTTATTTTAGTGTACCGGACAATTCGATTTCAAAAAGCTTTGGCGCAAGATTCATACTCGAATATAAAAAAGATGCGGGGCCAAGATTAACTTATGATAAGGATATGGACATGATCGTTTACGAGCACCTTATCTCTGAAACCAATGAGCCGAAAAAAAAATATACCTATATACCGGATGGTGATTATGAAGGATTGCAATGGAAAAATGGTAAATGGGTACACATAGAAAAAGTGTATACATTCAAAGTTAAAGAGGGTGAAGAGCCTGTGCCAGCCCCTATAAGGAATTCGAATGGTGATATTGATGAAACCAAATTAAAGGATAATAACCCAACCACAACTGAGGATGCGCCTATAGAACCGGACGTAAAAAAAACTACCCCTGCTAAGAAAAAAATAAAAAAATAAGAATTGGCTGAAACAATTTTTATTTCTTACAAAAGGTCAGTCATCTAATTTCAATACAGCCAGAAATGCTTCCTGCGGAACTTCCACATTTCCTATTTGCTTCATCCTTTTTTTACCTTCTTTTTGTTTTTCCAGCAATTTCCGTTTGCGGCTTATATCTCCACCATAACATTTAGCAGTAACATCTTTGCGCATTGCGCTGATGTTTTCACGCGCTACAACCTTAGCACCGATTGCAGCCTGAATGGCTATCTGGAATTGTTGCCGTGGAACCAGTTCTTTTAATTTCTCACAAAGCTTGCGTCCAAATTCATGTGAGCGGATGCGGTGTATAAGTGCACTCAATGCATCTACTTTTTCGCCATTCAATAAAATATCCATTTTCACAATATCACTATCCCGCCATCCTATTGGATGATAATCAAAGGAAGCATACCCGCGTGTTAAACTCTTTAACCTGTCGTAAAAATCGAAAACTATTTCAGTGAGGGGCATTTCAAAACTAAGCTCAACTCTTGATGGCGTGAGGTATTGCTGGTGTGTAAGATTACCTCTTTTGTTTATACAAAGGGTCATAATGTTGCCAATATAATCTGCCGTCGTAATTATCTGTGCTTTTATAAAAGGTTCCTCGATCCTCTCAATGCGGCTTGGGTCGGGCATTTGAGAAGGATTGTTTACCATTATTTTTTCGCCTCGCGTTGTGTATGCGATAAAGCTAACGTTGGGTACAGTAGTGATAACTGTTTGATTGAACTCCCTTTCCAATCGTTCCTGAATGATCTCCATGTGCAGCATTCCTAAAAATCCACACCGAAAACCAAAGCCCAGTGCCTGCGAAGTTTCCAACTCAAAAGTGAGTGATGCATCATTCAACTGAAGCTTGTCCATGCAATCCCGGAGTTCCTCAAAAGCATCCGTTTCCACAGGAAAGATGCCTGCGAATACCATGGGTTTTACGTCTTCAAAACCTTTGATAGATTCTTTACAGGGATTTACCGTGGTGGTTATCGTATCGCCAACCTTAACCTCTTTGGCATTTTTAATACCCGTTATTATATAACCAACATCACCGGCGGATACTTCGCTCTTAGCTTCCATTCCTAATTTTAAAATACCCACTTCATCAGCCCCATACTCCAATCCCGTGTTAGAAAATTTTATCTTATCTCCTTTTTTCAAGGTGCCGTTAAACACCCTGTAATAAACAATTATACCCCGGAAAGAATTATAAACACTATCAAAGATCAACGCCTGCAATGGCGCGGTAACATCACCGGTTGGTGCGGGTATCCTTTCAATTATTGCGGTTAGTATTTCTTCAATACCTATCCCGCTTTTACCACTGGCCAATAAAATATCTTCCTGTTTACATCCTATCAATTCTATGATCTGGTCGGTTACTTCAGGTATCATAGCACCATCCATATCAATTTTATTTATAACCGGGATGATCTCTAGATTATTATCAATTGCGAGGTATAGATTTGAAATTGTTTGTGCCTGGATGCCCTGGGAGGCATCTACTAAAAGCAATGCTCCTTCGCATGCAGCCAAAGCACGGCTAACTTCATAACTAAAATCAACATGGCCTGGTGTATCAATCAAATTTAGAATATACTCCTCTCCTTTCCATTGATAATTGATCTGTATCGCATGACTTTTTATAGTGATGCCTTTTTCTCTTTCAAGGTCCATATCATCCAGCACCTGTGCCTGCATATCCCGGTCACTGATAGTATGCGTGAATTCAAGCAAACGGTCTGCCAGTGTACTTTTACCATGATCGATATGCGCAATAATGCAAAAATTTCTGATGTTTTTCATAATGGGTTGCAAAGATACGAAAAAGGGCTAGTTGTTAACGGTTATACGGCCTTGTATAAATCATAAAAGAGTTTGCCAATTGTTTTATAACTGAATCTGTCAATAGCATCTTGCGAGATACGCATTTTATTAAAGTGATAATTCCCACCAATAAATTTCTCAAGTATTTCTGCGAGAGGGAAAGGCTCAACCGATTTTATAAAAATGCCATTCACATTTTCACTTACAAATTCTTTGAATACAGGGAGATCACTAAGGATAGCGGGTACACCGCAGGCATTGGCTTCTATTACAACACAGCCAAAAGTTTCATAGTGAGAATATAAGATCAATGCATCAGCTTTTTGCACGTCGGGTGCCAATAAAGCCTGGGGCACTTCACCCATCAATTCTACAAACTCGCTTAAACCGCTTTCTTTTACTAATTCCTCATGCTCAGTAGTTGCAGTACCATATACGATCAAATGGAAAACAAATCCTTTTGTTTTAATTATTTTAAAAGCATTGATAATTGCAGTAAAATTTTTTTCATACTGCAGTGTTGAAATATGAATGAATTGTACAATAGGGTTTTCAGGATGTTCTATCGGGTAAAAAAGATTGATATCTACTACATTTGGAATAACAAGAAAATCATGTGCTCCAAAACGGTACTGGATTGCCTTGCGCAAAACATCTGACACGGTAGTTATTTTTATTGCTTTGTTGAATAAGTTTTCTATCCATTTACGCTTCACTATATTCAAGTCATTGACACCGTACTTTGCACCGGGTAAATATCCTGACCAATGTTCAGAAATAATGAAAGGAATATTATACATTTTTTTTAGCCAAAGTGCCTGTAAACCTGCCTTTAAAGCAACATGAACATGTACCAGGTCTGGTTTTCCCTTATCATTTATCTGCCTTCTCAATACAGCCTTGTATATTTTTTTATATTTAAAAGAGGACAATAATTTGTTTAACAATAGAAGTCTCGTTTTAACCGGGTGGTAATAAACGATCATCTCTGTAAGATTAGATGCATGGGTTACCATTTTTTTAATATCGCTTGTTATAATTCCATTTTCATCTTTTTTTATATGGATCACTGTAATTTCCTGGAAAATAGACACAGCACGTGCATGTCGTTGTATAAAATCTCCTTCATATGGTGAAAGCTCATTTGGATACCAGCTTGCCAGCCATAAAATCTTTTTATTCATACGTAAGAAAAAATAGCAGCTTTAAAAAATATTTTCCAGTGTAATGTGTATTTATCACTGTTTTCAACCACTATAAAGATATTATTTAGTGTATTGCATGCATGGAATAATTTCAAGTTCGTTTAAATAAAATTTTTTCTATTCCTTATAATTAATATTGTAAAATGAAATACATCAAAGGATTTGATGGTATCAGGGCGGTTTCAATATTAATGGTGGTGTGTTTACATGCCGGGCTAACTGATCTGTTGCCGGCCACTTCTTTTGTTCAAAACCGTTTATTCTTACTGGTATCCGGTAATGCCGGCGTAGATATGTTTTTTTGCTTAAGTGGCTTTTTGATCACAAGAATATTATTACAGGAAAAAGATAAATCACATACCATACATTTTAGAAAATTTTATGCACGGCGATTCCTGCGTTTGCTTCCGCCACTGATCATATTTTATATAATTATTTTATTACTGATCGCATTGGGTTATACAGATTCAACCTATACCGGCCTGCTGGTATCGTTCTTTTATCTCTATAATTATATACCAAATGTTTATTATAGTTCAATATTAGGCCACACCTGGTCTTTAGGCGTGGAAGAACAATTTTATCTCATCTGGCCAATAATCATCTCCATTTTTAACCGGTATAAAATAGTATTGGTTTGTTTTATTATTATTCTGATGTGTTATATTGTTCCGCTGCTTACTGATAATATAACATTTGTTCATAATCATAAAAGTCATTTGCTTAGTGCATCATTTAAAGTGAACCGGTTTTTTCTGCCAGCCGCCTACCCCATAATAGCTGGTTGTCTTTTATCGGTCCTGATCTTTTATTTTAAAGTAAAAACGAAGAGGATTTTCGAGAACAATATTTCATTTCTGGTCACCTTTATGCTTTTTCTTTCGCCCCTGTATTATCCTTTTGTTTTGCTGAATATTGCTTACCTCGTGCACATTTTTGGAATTGCTTTATTGCTATCATGGATCTTTTATCATCCTGCATCATTACTTACAAAAATGCTGGAATTTAAACCCTTGTCATATAT
>JACDBU010000213.1 GCA_013694745.1 Chitinophagaceae bacterium | reverse complement strand
AGACAAAAATATGCTTCACTTCATTGCATCAAATTATCTAATATTTATCTACATCCATTTGTGTATAAACACACCTCAAAAAAAGAAAAATAAAAAAAGAGACTGCCCCTTTTGAGACAGCCTCTTTGCTTTTGTGTAACTTTACTGTAAATATTTTTTTTTGAGCCACGAATCTATTTCCGTTTTCGATATGTTTAAGATCGGTGTTGGTCCATCGAGCAGCCATACCCTGGGACCGTGGCGGGCAGCAGGTATTTTTTTGCAATCCCTTGAAAATAAAAATCTTCTAAGCGAAGTGACCAGTCTTGAAGTACTTCTATATGGATCACTGGCAAAGACTGGCATCGGCCATGGTACCGACATTGCAGTACAGCTTGGATTAAGCGGTGATGATCCTGTAACATTTGATGTGAATAATATCGCTTCTAAAATCGATGACATCAAATCGAAGAAAAAGCTTTTATTAAATGGAATGCATGAAATTGATTTTGATCCCAATGAAGACATTGAATTTCTCTACACTGAAACATTACCTTATCATCCTAATGCACTTACTTTTTTAGCGGCTTTCAAAAACGGTGAGCACCTGGCGGAAACTTATTATTCAATAGGAGGTGGCTTTGTAAAAAAAGAAGGAGAGGAGGATGATCAGGGATCAAATGTCATTCTCCCGTTTCCCATAAATGATGCCGATGATTTGCTGCATTGGTGTATGAAAACAGGTTTCAACATCAGCGAAGTGGTTATGGAAAATGAAAATACCTGGCGCCCGGAAAAGCAGACCCGCGAAGGGCTTTTAAAAATATGGGATGTTATGGCAGCATGCATTTACCGCGGATGTCACACACCCGGCTTATTACCGGGCGGCCTTAATGTGAAGCGGCGTGCTTCTTCTCTTAATAAAAAATTATTGGCTGATAAAGCATACGAGGATTTTAATTCGTGGATAACTGCCATTCGCAGTGGTGGAAATAATTTTAAATATATTTTAGATTGGGTTAGTTGTTTTGCACTCGCCGTGAATGAAGAAAATGCATCCTTTGGAAGAGTGGTGACGGCCCCAACAAATGGCGCTGCGGGAGTTATACCTGCAGTACTTGCATATTATATTATTTTTTATGCTGATGATGCAAACGATAACCCTGGAAATATTGAAGATAAGATCATTCGGTTTTTATTAACTGCGGCAGAGATAGGCAGCATTTTCAAAAAAGGCGCTACCATTTCAGCCGCAATGGGAGGATGCCAGGCAGAGATCGGCGTATCATCTTCTATGGCTGCCGCTGCATTAACCGAATGTTTAGGTGGCACACAACGGCAGGCCATGATGGCGGCAGAGATCGCTATGGAACATCACCTTGGCATGACGTGCGATCCTATCGGCGGGTTGGTGCAAATACCCTGTATTGAAAGAAATACCATGGGTGCAATTAAAGCTATAACGGCCAGCCAGCTTGCATTACAGAGTGCTCCCGATTATGCAAAGGTGAGTCTTGATGGAGTAATAAAAACCATGTGGGATACTGCCATGGACATGAATAGTAAGTACAAGGAAACAGCAGATGGAGGGCTGGCAATAAATATTCCCCTGAGTTTAAGTGAATGTTAAGAAAGTTTTTTTGCAAATTTTTCTATTACAAAAGAATGCTGAGCAGGTATAATTTTTTTGTCGGCATCAAGGTGTTTTTTTATTACAATAAAACCAATGATAGTTAACAACAGGATTATTATTATAGTGAGATAGATCCATGGCTGGTCCTTTATTGCCAGCTTTTGTTTGCGCCGGTTTTTCTTCTCTAATTGCTTTTTCAGGTTTTTATTAAGATCATCTACCAATATGGAAAGATCTTTTTTTTCCATATTTTTCAGGCCCTCCACTGCATCACTCATCATTTCAGAATCAACCATTTGTTTTTCTACTTCATGCCTTTCTTCTGCTGATAATTTGTCGCTGAGATAATCCATCAGTTTTTGGTTATCAATATCTTTATTGTTGTTTGATAATATATTTAATAATTTATCACTCATTGTTGCGCTTCTTGTTTCTGGTTCCTGGTTTCATTTTTTATTTTTGTTCTTGCATTTTATAATATACTTTAATCAATAACTGCTTTTTTTTCCAGCACCAGTTTTAAATTCCTTTTCCCGTTTTGGATATAGCTTTTTACCTGGTTCATATTAAATCCTGTTATCGTGGCAATTTCCGTATATGATTTTTTTTCAAGATAGAACAAAGTTATACATCGTTGCTGTTCGCTGCTTAGCTGCTGTAAGGCTATGGTCATATCTTTCAGGATATTTTCCTGTTGCAGCAGGTCTGATCTTTCTTCAACGGAAGGCTGGATAGTTATTTGTTCAGTTATTTCTACCGTGTATTTTCCTTTATCCCTCAACTTCATGAGGCATTGATTTTTCGCGATCATGTAGATCCAGCTTTTAAAATATTCCACTTTGTATTTATGGAGTTCCCCAATGGCTTTCAAAAATACCTGTTGTACGCAATCCTTTGCTTCTTCTTCATTTTTCAGGTATTTCATGCATACACCAAACAGCAAAAGGGTGTAGCGTGGAAGCAGGATACCAAGCCATTCATTATTGTGATCGTTGTAAAAACGCTCAAGCAATTCACTGTCATCGATATGGTTGTTTCTTTTGCTGATCACTAAATTAAATATGCTCTCACTTAGATGTAAACATAAATAAAATCCATAATTTGGAAGATAAGCAAAATGAATTTATGAAGTATGCCATGTGCATTGTGCCGGTAGGCTCTTTGCGAAAAGAGCCTTCACATAAAACCGAAATGGTATCACAATTATTGTTTGGCGAATGCTGTATTATTTTACAAAAAGATACGGGCTGGATAAAGATCAGGTGCAAATATGACGGGTATGAAGGTTGGTGCCAGCAGGGCCAGGTAGGTGAAGTTGATGCTGAAACATACCATCTGGAAACGCAGAAATTAGCAGCGGGGTGGGTAAACGAAATCTATATTGACGATGCTAAATTGTTGATCCCATTTGGATCTGAAGTGCGCCTGGAAAAAAATAAAAAAGATCAGCCGTATTCAGGCGAATTATGGAATGCGGATACAGTAAAAATTACGACGGAAATCATTAAGCAGATCGCCTTTACATTTTTAAATACTGCTTACCTGTGGGGCGGTAAAAGCGTATTTGGTATTGATTGCAGCGGTTTTAGCCAAACCGTTTACAAGTTTTTAAATATTCCTTTAAAAAGGGATGCGCATCAACAGGCAGAACAAGGCGTAACAGTTAATTCTTTACAGGATGCAAAATGCGGCGACCTTGCATTTTTTGATAATCAAGAAGGAAGGATAACGCACGTTGGAATTTTACTGGAAGACAAAAAAATAATTCATGCATCAGTAAAAGTGCGGATAGATAAAATTGATGAAGATGGAATAACCAATATTGAAACCGGGGAACAAACGCACAAACTTAAAATGATAAAAAGATTTTTTAAAAACACCCGTATATTTTAAATAATGTGTTTAATGTGTTAGCTATCATTCGGTGGAGGCAGGTAATCATTTTGTGAAAGTGTGATATCAACGGGTTTAACATTTTCAGATGCACTCTCTTTTATTTTCTTATCAAAAAAAAGCATTTTGAAAGCAACGAGTAAAAGAAGTATCGCAAATATTTTTTTTACGGTATCCTGCGGCAGGCTCAATGCGATCTTACTTCCAAAATAACTGCCTGCTAAAAATCCAAGCGAGACCAGCCACACGGTTCTCATATCTACATAACCTGCTTTATAAAATTGCCAAACGCCAAGTATACCTATTGGCAACAACAATATTCCCAGCGAAGTTCCCTGTGCAGTCTTTTGGGAAAAACCTAAAAAATAAACCAGCGAAGGAACAATGATGATACCTCCTCCAACGCCAACAAGACCGCCCAGTATACCTGACGCAATTCCTACCAGTATCAATATTATAATGGTTTGTATTGTCATATTATTTGGTTTAATCATTTTGCCGGAAATGTTTGTTTATAATGTTCAATTGATTCGTTGATCACTTTGTACGCTTCATGCTTATCCTGGAAATCATTTATCACCACTTTTTTATTTTCCAGTACTTTATATTGTTCAAAATAATTTTTCAAAATGCTTAAAAAATGTTGCGGCACCTCTTCAATCGTGGTAATGTAATTTACACCCGGATCTTTAACAGCAACAGCAATGATCTTGTCATCGATCAATCCAGTATCAATCATTTGCATATTACCAATAACATAAGCCTCTACCAAACATAAAGACTGGATGGACTCTGAGCACATTACCAGTATATCCAGCGGGTCTCCATCCTTGCCATACGTTTTTGGTATAAACCCATAATTAACGGGATAATGAAACGAAGAATAAATCACCCGGTCTAATTTCAACAATCCCGTTTTTTTATCCAGCTCATATTTTGAACGCGAGCCTTGTGGAATTTCTATGAGGGCATTTACAATTTCCGGAGCTTTTTCTCCGGGATCAGCGCCATGCCAGGGTTGAAGTACATACATAGAAATGATTGAAACTTTTTTTAGTGATAGATCATGCGTCAGAATTATTTTCCATGTTTACAATAATTTAATTAATGCAATACCGGTAAAAGTGGCTGCCAGTCCAATTATAACACTTATGCCAATGTAGGTAAGTGCCATCCAGTATTGGCCATTACGCAGCAACCCAACTGATTCATTTGTAAAAGCAGAAAATGTTGTAAACCCACCTAAAATACCTGTGGCAAGGAACAGCCGCCATTCCATTGTTAAATTACCTCTTTCATTAAATCCAAATACAAGCCCTATAAGAAAACAGCCTATTATGTTCACTCCTAATGTGCCAAATGGGAATGTTGTAAAGAACCTGTTTTGTATTAACACGGACAAAAGATAACGGGATATACCGCCAATAAAACTTCCTATTCCAACAGCCAGTATTAATTTCATTTTTATAAAAAATTTTCAACGTTGTAAGGCTCAGACCAACGGCTACAGGTTCTCAGCAAAAGTGTATTTAAAATCAACCAGCCATTGGTTATTTATTTTAACCATTTTTATTTTTGAGGGTTTGTTTTTATACGTGTTGGAATAGTTGATAATGGTTACTGAATCAGATACATTTTCAGTTGGATTAACAATGATATTAGCATTTTTATATCCCTGCTTCTCCGGCTCACTCATATTTTTATAGAAGGTAGTGATGCGGTCAAAATACATCAGGTTAACACTGTCGGGCATAATGTATTTTTTAGCCTGGTTATAATCCCCTTTCAGCGAGGCTTCAATAAATTCTCTTCCCGACTGCAATGCGTTTGTAAGATGTGGAGTGTTATCTGCAGAATTACAAGCCGTTAAGCAGCAGGCTGAAAAAATTATCGCAAAAAATACTTTGTGCATTTATAAAATTTAAAAATCTAAGGTAAAATATTTTCGTTGCTAAATAACAACCTAAACAGAAGGGTGTTAAAATAAAAAGGCATCCCCCTGCAGAGATGCCTTTAATTTTTTTTAAACAGAACTATCTTGCAGAATCTGTTTTCATATTGCCAAGGCTGTCTGACATTTTATTAAGATTGTCCATCATCTTATGCGCAGAATCCATACCACCATTAGTATCCATCCCATGGGCTTTCATTTTATCCTGTGCCATTTCCATAATAGTTGCTTTATCAAATGCTACTTTCCAGTCTGTGCCTTCTTTCTTGAGGGTGAAGTTGGTAGTTTCTCCTGATGTTTTATCTTTAACCGGCACTGTTGCTTTATCTCCCGTGATGGTAGCATCACCAAATTCTACATTATTTTTATCATATTTTTTATCTTTCAAAGAATCCGGCATCATCTTCATCTGGGCTTCCATCATCTGGAGCATTTGGTCACTTTCTTTTGTTGTGTATTTTTTTGCAGTAGTAAGATCTTTGTTATTCAGGGCATCAAAAAAGCTCATTAATACACTTTTTGGATCACCGCCACCGCCAGTTTTGCACCCCATTACGGTGAAGGATAATATGGCAGCAAATAATATTAATTTTTTCATATTGTTTTTTTTGGTTTTATAGCGCAAATGTATATTTAATTTTCAGAACGCTGAAGCTATGCTGGCAATTATTAATATTTAAAACGTACTTTTTCGCTGCAATATTTATTTAGAAAAAGATTATCGACCGCTACAAAATTAAAATTATTGATCATGGTAGTGGCAAATATCATTTTATTATCAGTAGCTTTTGTTATGGCTTTGCTTACAAACTCTGCACAATAAAGCCGGTCGTCTGTTGCAAGGTCAAATTGCATATCAAAGCCAACTCCCTTTTTATACCAGGCTTTTACTATGCTGTCAAGTTTATTTTTTTGGTGGCTATTAAAATTAAATGTGAACACGCCAAATCCACGGTTCTCCCCAGGATTGCAAAACAATTCAAGTGGATCTCTTCGTAATTTTTCGTCCGGGTTCCATTCTCCTCCCAAAGCATGATAAATGAATAGGGAATCATGTTCAATGCTGGCAAGGCCGCAATGGGAAAAGGTTCTGTCGGTGAGTGATAATTTACGCAGGCAATCACTGGTAAAATCATTACCGGTTCGCAAAACCATATCACCTTGTTTTATCAATGGCCTTGCTTTTTCTATCAGCACAAATGCATTTTCATTTACCTGCGTTGCATGCAATGAATCCGCATGTGTTAGTGTTAACTGGTGATAAGAAGGTTTTTCGGAACAAGCGGAAATAAAAAGAAAAAGGTAGCATAGCCACCTTTTCCTTTTAAAAAAATTTATCAAAATATTCATCTGTGTTCTTCCTGCTCTTTTGTTTTTTCTTTATCGTAAGCCCTGATGATGGCTTTTACCAGTTTATGTCTTACTACATCTTCTTCGTCAAGTTCAACATGGCCAATGCCTTCAATATTTTTTAATATACGGGTTGATTTTTCCAGGCCGCTTTTTATTTTAGGAGGCAGATCGATCTGTGTAACATCACCGGTTATAATGGCTTTTGCATTTGCTCCTATCCTGGTAAGAAACATTTTTAATTGCCCGTCGGTAGAATTCTGTGCTTCATCTAAAATGATAAATGCATTGTCCAGCGTGCGCCCGCGCATGTAAGCAAGCGGTGCAATTTCAATGGTGCGGGTGGTCATATAATAACCAAGCTTATCGGCAGGTATCATATCATCCAGCGCATCATATAACGGACGCAGGTACGGATCTATTTTTTCTTTAAGATCACCCGGAAGGAAACCTAAATTTTCTCCTGCTTCAACAGCCGGGCGGGTTAAGATGATCTTTTTAACCTGTTTATTTTTTAAGGCGCGTACGGCTAAAGCCACGGCAGTATAGGTTTTACCGGTTCCGGCAGGCCCGATTGCAAACACAATATCATTTTTTTCAATAGAGGTCACCATCAGTTTTTGATTGGCAGTCCGTGCTCTCACCGTTTTGCCATTCGGACCAAAAACCAATATGTCGTTAGGATTTCTTTCCTTGAAATTATCTATTGTTTTTTCATCATCACCACCCAGGATCTGTTCCAGGAAATTCTCGCTCATGTGCCCGTTTCTTTCCAGGTACTGAACGGCAAGCCCGATCTTATCTTTGGCATCTTCAATTTGTTCCGGCGCACCACTGAGTTTTATCTGTGTGCCACGGCTAAGAATTTTAAGTCGGGGGAATTTCTTTTTGAGGATATCTAATTTTCCATTGTTAACTCCAAAAAATTCGATAGGATTTACGGTTTCAAGGTTAATGATTGTTTCAGTCAATTGGTAGGTTTTAGTGGTTCAAAATATCCTGTTCGTTTCTTTGCTGCAATAACCGGCAGGATTTAAAAGCTTCGTATCCAAATATAATTAATAGCATTTGCTATGCTAAATTAATTATACACATGCAGTTGAAAAAGTTAAAAAGCAGGAGCAGTGGCAGTTACAGGGAGCATAGTTTATAATTTGATTTACAACACAATTTTTGTAATTTTAAAATGCTAAAAACTATGATCTATACAGAAAGCTTTTTGTAAAAATAAAAGTTGGAAGCAATGGAATTATCTTCAGCAATTAATAAAAATGCATCGGACAATCAACCAAAATGGCTGGTAATATTTCGCATTATTCTTGGGTTGATACTTTTCTGGAAAGGCATATCTTTTATCCATGATTCATCCGAGCTGGAAGCCATGGTTCAAAAAACCGGCATACAAATGTTCGGCAATAATTCACAGGTAATAACTTTTATCATCACATACATAAACCTGCTTGGCGGATTGTTTATCCTTTGCGGTTTATTTACCAGGTGGTCGGCCCTGGTGCAGATCCCTATACTAATCGGGGCAATTGTTTTTGTGAATGTAAAAGCTGGAATGCGTGCTGATAATTATGAATTGATCCTTTCAATAATTGTGCTTATCCTGCTTGTAATTTTTGTGATAAAAGGAAGTGGTGTTATTTCTGCAGATGAATATTTCCGCAATTACTATAAAGCCGGGTATGAATCGGGGCACACTAAAAAATTCCTTGATTAAAATTTCTTTTTAGTTAGATCGAAAAAGACGGGCAGCTTTTTCAGTCACTTCACTTTCCATATCTTTTTTATGCCTGAATAATTTCCCGGCAATATCAGTGTCATTGATCGCTAGTATCTGTGCAGCCAGGATGCCTGCATTCTTTGCTCCATTTAGCGCCACCGTAGCAACGGGAACACCATTAGGCATTTGCAGGATAGATAAAATTGAATCCCAGCCATCAATAGAATTAGAAGATCTTATGGGAACACCTATTACGGGTAGGGTGGTAACTGATGCCACCATCCCAGGCAGATGTGCTGCACCACCAGCCCCTGCAATGATTACTTTTAACCCCCTTTCAATGGCGGTTTTTGCATAATCCATCATACGTTCGGGTGTACGATGAGCGGAAACAATATTCATTTCATATTCTACGCCAAACACTTTCAATATTTCAGCTGCTTGTTTCATAATTTCAAGATCACTATCGCTGCCCATGATAATTCCAACTTGTACTGCCATGCTACAAAGGTAGTTTGTTTAGTGAATTTGTTTTTCCAGGAAAATATTGTTCTGATTACAAATCAGCCATCTCCCCTGAAAGCATTACCAGCTCTGCTTCTGCAAGCTTTGCCTGGTATAATGCATTATAAAGCCGTGTTTTTGCATCATAATAACTTATCTGTACCTGCCTTAATTCAACAGAGGTAATGTTGAGCAGCTTAAATCTTTGTGAAGCTATAGAAACACTTTCGGAGGCCAAAACAAGATTTGATTTTTCAAGTGAAATAATATTAAGTGCATTCTGGTAATTGATATATGCATTGGTGAGAGAAGTATTGAGGGTATTGCGGACAGACTCAATCGAAACATTTTGATTTTGTATTTGTACATCCGTTACCTGTAATTGTTTTCTTATTATTCCGCCATTAAATAACGGAACGGCAACACCAACAGACAGTGTAGGACCGTAAGTCTGATTGTAAAGGGTTAGTCCTGCACCATTCGAGCTTCTTACAAAATTGTAATTGCCATTTAACGTAACCACCGGAAGACGGTTGGCATTGATCTCTTTTCTTGTTTGAAACAGAATCGCCAGCTGGCTGCTGGCCAATAACAGGTCAGGGTTTTTAGAAAGCATTTTACCCTGCACCGTTGCCATATCTTCTACCGGGTGAATGATAATGGTATCAGCTACTTTGTAAGCCGTATCTGCATTGTATCCTAGCAGACTTTTAAAATTTGTTTTGGCAAGATCAATTTGATTTTGAATAGTAAGCATATTTGATTTCTGTTCATTAAGATCAACATTTGCCTGCAGCACATCATATTTAGCGCCGCTCCCAATATTGAATTTCATGTCGGCCAGGTTGTACCGTTCCGTATACAATTTAATTTGCTCAGCCGCCGCCTTTAATTGTTCAGATAATTTTACAATGTTATAGTACCCGCTGATAACATTGTAAACGGTAAGGTTTAAACTTTGCGTAAAAGTATATTCGCCTGATCGCTCCAGTTCTTCCAGGCGATGTTTTGTTGCGAACACTTTAAAGCCATTGAAAACCTGCCAGGTAGCGCTTAAGCCCGCATTTAAATTTTGTGAAACAGAACCCGTTTTTTTTATGTCTGCTCCACTGTTTAATTTTTGTGATGTATTGTTTAAGCCTATGGTTTTGCTGGCATTGGCGCTAACAACGGGATAAGCGCCTGCTACCGCCCAGTTGTTATTTATTTTGCCGATTTCAATACTGTTTTTGGCTATGATAAGATTAAAATTATGCGCAATTGCATACCGGATTGCATCCTGGATAGTTAGGCTGTCCTGTGCGGCCAAATTTGTTGTGAGAAATAAAAAAAATATAAATCTAAAGATCTTCATTAAGCTTTTCTTTTGTAGATGAAAGAAATGAATACATGGAAGGCACCACGAACAATGTTAATACGAGTGAAAATAAAATGCCTCCAACAATTACTATACCCAATGGAATGCGGCTGGTAGAAGCATCACCTATTGATAATGCCAGTGGCAATGCGCCCAGCGACATTGCAAGACTGGTCATTAAAATTGGGCGAAGCCTCATGGAAGCAGAGTGTATCACAGCTTCTAATTTATTCATACCGGCCTTGCGTTGCTGGTTGGCAAATTCAACAATTAAGATCCCGTTCTTTGTTACCAGCCCAATGAGCATGATCATTCCTATTTGAGAAAATATATTGAATGTTTGTCCGAATATCCAAAGCGAAAGCAGTGCACCTGCAAGTGCAAGGGGAACGGTTATCATGATTATAAAAGGATCAACAAAACTTTCGAACTGTGCTGCCAGGATAAGATAAATTAAAATGAGTGCAAGCATAAATGCAAAACCGGTATTGCTGGAGCTTTCCGCATAATCACGCGAAGTGCCGCTGAGCGCTGTTGTAAAAGTTGGATCCAGTACGCGTTTTGCAATTGCCTGCATTTCTTTTATTCCGTCTCCAACGGTTTTCCCGGGCGCTAATCCCGAAGAAATGGTTGCTGATTTATAACGGTTGAAATGATAAATAGTTGGAGGTGTTGTGGCTTCTGTTATGGAGACTAAATTATCCAGCGACAAATTTTCTCTTTTATTGTTTTTAACAACATATTTAGTAAGATCATTGGGATCATCTCTTTCACTTCTGGCAACTTCGCCAAGCACCTGGTATTGCTTTCCTGATTTTAAAAAATAGCCAAGATTGCGTTCACTCAATGCAAGTTCAACTGCCTGTGAAACATCATCCACACTCACGCCTAATTCACTCGCTTTTAGCCTGTCGATATTTACCCTTAATTCGGGTTTATTAAATTTAAGGTCAACATCCACGCCTTGCAAAACGGAACTTTTATTTGCTTCGTCTAAAAATTTAGGGACGGCATTTTGTATCTTATCGAAATCAACATTTTGAATTACAAATTGCACAGGCTGCCCGCCACGCCGGTTTACGGCAATGGTTTGTTCCTGGATGGCAAAGGCTTTTCCCTGTGGATATTTAGAAAGATTCTTATTCACCATGTTCACGATCTTGTCCTGCGAACGCTTCCTGTCTTTCGGATCTTTTAATAACACTCTTACAAAACCACTGTTTACTGCGCCACTTCCACCGGGAGCAGTAAGGCTCATAACGATTGTTTCTTCCGGAACAGAATCAATCATCAACTGGGATATTTTATCAATATAAGTATCCATATAATCGTAAGCCGTTCCTTCCGGTGCAGTTATCTGAAGGCGAAACTGGTTGCGGTCTTCCATTGGCGCTAACTCTGATGGGATAGTGGAAAAGATCAAATACATCATTATAAAACAGCCGCCTATCAATATAAACGCTACCCATCTTATTTTCATAAAAGCCGTGAGCGTTTTTGTATAAAGATCTTCCATCCCCCTGAAGAAGGGCTCTGTTTTATTATAGAACCAGGTATGCTTTAAAGTTTTACCGGTAAGCTTAACGTTTAGTACTGGTGTAAGTGTTAGCGAAACAAACGCAGAAATAATAACCGCCCCGGCTACCACGATCCCAAATTCGCGGAACAACCTGCCAACAAACCCCTGTAAAAAAACGATGGGTAAAAAAACTACTGCCAATGTGATAGAAGTGGCAATTACAGCAAAATAAATTTCTTTTGATCCCTCGCGGGCGGCCTTGTATTTATTCATGCCCGCTTCCATCTTTTTAAAAATATTTTCCGTTACCACGATACCATCATCTACCACCAAACCTGTTGCCAGCACGATACCCAGCAGTGTTAATACATTTATGGTAAAACCACACACGTACATGATAAAGAAAGCACCGATCAGGGATACAGGGATATCGATCAACGGGCGAAGCGCAATTAGCCAGCTGCGGAAAAATAAATAGATGATTAGTACTACGAGGATAAATGCGATCAACAATGTTTCTTCAACTTCTGAAATGGAGCGTTTAATAAACTTCGTTTGGTCCAGTGCAATATTGAGTTTAAAATCCGGTGGCAGATCTTTTTGTATCTGGTCAAATCTTTTATAAAACTCATTTGAAATGGAAACATAATTTGAACCGGGTTGGGGAATAACCACCAATGCGATCATGGGGATACCACTTTCTTTGAGATTGCTTTCATAATTTTCCGGACCAAGAACTGCTTCGCCAACATCCTTTAAACGAATAACGGTATTGCTGTCATTTTTTATAATTACATTATTAAAATCATCTTCTGTATTTAACCTTCCAAACGTTCGAACGGTGAGTTCAGTAGCATTGCCTTCTATCTTTCCGGCTGGTAATTCAACACTTTCTTTTTGCAATGCGGTTTGCACATCCTGCGAGGTTAGATTAAATGCATTTAATTTTTGCGGATCGAACCAGATACGCATGGCATATTTTTTTTCTCCCCATATACTTATGGTACTCACACCTGGAATAGTTTGCAATCTTTCCAGGATATTATTATTTGCATATTCTGTAACCTCAAGCTGGTTGCGGGTATTACTCTGTACCGTCATGGCAAGAATAGGGTCGGCGCTCGCATCTGCTTTTGAAATAACCGGTGGCGCATCAAGATCTTTAGGTAATGAACGGGTAGCCTGTCCTACTTTATCCCTTACATCATTAGCGGCAGTTTCCAGGTCTATGCCGAGGTCAAACTCTACATTTATATTACTTCTTCCCTGGCTGCTTGATGAAGTAATATTTTTTATGCCGGCAATACCGTTAATTGCTTTTTCAAGCGGTTCGGTAATTTGTGATTCAATAATATCACCATTGGCTCCCGCGTATGTTGTACTTACCGATATGTTAGGAGGATCAATTGCTGGATAATCTCTTATGCCTAATGAATTAAATCCAATTACGCCAAAAATTACAATAGTAAGATTCATAACTATTGCAAATACGGGACGGCGTAAACTAAAATGTGAAATATTCATAACCGGATTTACACAACAGGATAATTAAAATTTACCGCTGATGATAGATGATAATTTATTTTTTGATCGACTTAACAATAATTTTACTCCCCGTCTTTAATTGTAATATGCCGGTGGTAATAACGGTATCTCCCACCGCCACACCGCTTGTAAGCTGCACATTCACAGAATCACGAACACCGGTTGTTACTTTTTGAAATGTAGCTACACCTTGCCTGGCAACAATGATCTGCTTATCCCTGGCACCCGGTATGATGGATTGTGTTGGAACCATTAGTGCCTGGTTATCTTCTCCCAGGTCGAAAATCACATTTGCAAAGCTTCCCGGTGAAATATATTTATCAACCGTTTCAACAACCGCCATAACTTTTAACGACCTGTTGTTTTCTGTGATACCAGATTCCGTAGCAATTATCTTAGCTGCATATTTTTTAGGTGTTCCTTCAACTGAGAATATAACCGAATTACCATTCACAACTTTACTATTATATTTTTCCGGAACAGAAAAAGTAAGCTTCAACCGGTTCACATCTTTTATAGTTGTTATTACTGTTGCGGGAGAAACATAGGCGCCTATGCTTACATTTTTAAAACCAATTTTTCCATTAAACGGAGCTCTTACAACCATACGGGCAATGGATACCTGTAATACCTGCATGCTGGCGCGTACAGAGCTAACCTGCAACAAGCTTACGTCGTAATCCTGCTGGCTTATTCCACCTATTTTTAATAATTGATTTTGACGATCAAGGGTTTTTTGTGCTACCAGTAATTGTACGTTCAACTGATGCAATTGTGCCTGCAGATCGGCATCGTTTAGTTTTACAAGTACTGTACCTCTTGAAACCATCGCACCTTCTCTTATATTCATCTGCACAATTTTGCCGGCAACTTCGGGATGTATTTCTGTTTCATCAAAAGCTAAAAGAGAACCAGGTACCTGTATATTTTGATTTAAAACGGAGGTCTTTATAATATATGCTTCCACAGCCAATGGTCCACCTGCGGGCTTGCCTCCTCCTTTTTTGCCAACTGTCGCTGGTTTGTCTTTTGGTTCCGAACTGCTTTTACAGGCGGTAAAATAAAGGCAAATAAAAAAGCAGGCAATTTGCCCCCAAAAAATTGATCTCATTAATTTGTATTTACTAAATATTCAATCTCTTTTTCTATTTCCATTAAACCGGGGGCAAGATTATTGACTTATAACTTTTAGAACCTGTTTAATTTTGTGAGCGGTATGTACCAGTTGCTGACGCTCTTTTCCGAGAATGGTTACGTGCCCCATTTTTCTTCCCGGTTTTGTATATTTTTTACCATAGAGGTGTACAAAAACTTTTTCCATTTTCAAAACTTCTTCAAGTCCCTCATATGCGGCAACACCATTATAACCATCCTTTCCCAATATATTAACGATAGCCGCAGGCATTATTTGTTGTGTATTACCCAAAGGATACCCCAGCATAATTCTCAGGAGCATATCAAATTGTGAACCATAGTTGGCTTCAATTGTATGATGACCACTATTGTGTACTCTTGGTGCTGTTTCATTAACCCATACATTATTATTATTGTCAACAAACATTTCTACAGCGAAAATTCCTGCGCTCTTCAGGTCCAGTACCACTTTTCGCGCAATGGCTTCTGCCTTCCATAAAATATTTTCAGGAAGATCAGAAGGGCTTACCTGGTAATCAAGCAGGTTAAGATCCTGGTTAAAGATCATATCAACCGGGGGATACAAAACCATTTCACCTTCGGGGTTAGACGCTACAATAATGGAAATCTCTTTGCTGATATTTATTTTTTTTTCAAGCACCGAAGGTTCATCAAAACCCTTTTCTACCTCCTGTAATGTTTTTATTGATACAACTCCCCGGCCATCGTAACCACCCAGTGCTATTTTATGGATAGCCGGAAAAAAATCAGCATGCTTTAAAAGGTCGGTCCTTTTTTGGGTGATGTGATATGCTGCAGTAGGAATATTATTTTCCTTGTAAAAATTTTTCTGAATTATTTTGTTTTTGATGATCTTCAGCGCAGCAGGTGATGGATAAATTTTTACACCTTCATCTTCTAGTTTTTGAAGGGCCTCTACATTTACTGATTCAATTTCTATTGTTACAGTATTTAAATCTTTGCCGAAATTATAAACGTCATCAAAATTTTGTATATCGCCTTTAATAAAATGATGACATAAATGTGCGGCCGGGCATTCGGTGTCATTTTCCATAACATAGGTCTCTGCCGGGTAATTTACAGCGGCCTGTAATAACATTCTTCCCAATTGACCACCACCAAGTATACCTATTTTTTGCATGGCGCAAAGATAAGGTTTGAGGCAAACAGAAAGAGAAGCGTTGCGCTGTGAGGATTACGGATCAGTTCTTTTTGTTCCCTGGTACAATTCATATTCAAGAAGGCGGCAATCGATTTTGCTTGTATAAAATTCTATTTTGCGGTTTGCTTTGAGGCCGATCTTTTTTGCGAGGTTTAAATTTCCGGTGAAGATGTAACCCGTATAACCCTTGCATTTCTTTTTTAAAAAATCCCCAATTTCTGCATACGTTTTTTCCAGCTCAATTTCATCTCCCAAACGTTCGCCATATTCCGGGTTGAAATAAATTACACCGTCTTCATTTTCCGGCACTTCAGTATCCTGAAAATCGCAAACTGCAAAATCTATTAATGCTTCAACCCCGGCTGCTCCCGCATTTATTTTTGAAATATTAATGGCGTCTTCACTTATATCTGTTGCCAGGATATACAGGTCATTTTTGTTAGTGATCTGGTTTTTCAATTTTTTCTTTTCTTCCTCATAGAAAACTTCATCAAAACCCGTAATGTGTTTAAAACCATAATTATTTCTGAACAAGCCCGGACGCCTGTTGGTGGCCAGCAATGCTGCTTCAATGGCAAGGGTTGCAGAGCCACACATAGGGTTGATAAAATTCGTTTCCCGGTCCCATTTTGTTGCCATCAAAGTGGCAGCTGCCAAAGCTTCCAGCATAGGCGCCTGGCCCGGTATTTTTCTATATCCATGCTTGGCGAGGGTTTCACCTGAGGTGTCGATAAAGATCTCTGCTATACCATCTCTCCAGAATAAATGTATAACGGTGCTTTGTAAATGCGGACCAGAATTAGGCCGCTCATTGGTTTTCTCACGGAACCGGTCAACAATTGCATCCTTAACTTTCACATTGGCAAATAAGGAATTGTTTATCGTTGGGTCATCAACGGTACTGGTAACGGAAAAATAGCCGTCTTTTACAAAAATGGTTTCCCATTGTATCTGCATAACCGTATCATATAATTGTTGCGGACTGTTGCAGGGGAATGATTTTAAAGAATACAAAACCTGGCTCGCACTCCGGAGGTTTAAATTAAGCCGGATACAATCATTGAGTGTGCCATTCATTTCAATGCCGGTTGAAAATGTTCGCGCCATTTTAAAACCGAGCTCTGCCACTTCCTGCTGCAGGTATGGTGACAATCGTTTATTACAGGTAATTATAATGCGGCTTGGTTTATTGAATGATGGCATACCGGCAAACTTAATTAATTATGCAGTAGTAATGTTTCGTGTCCCCCAGCCTAAAGGCAGGGGCTATTAATTAGGTAGTTTGTAATGATTAAAAATATAATATAAATATTATTATGAGTAGCCGGTTGCTTTAGCCCCCGGTGATCATCCCCGGCCTAAAGGCAGGGCTATTCATGCAGGGCTAATCATTTTATGAGATTAGTTAATATAGAAAATATTTGTGCAAACAAATTTATCTTTACCAGCAGTTTTCTTTTATTTCATTAATAATAAACGGCAACCAGTTTTAATAATTTATTAAAAAAATTCTCATGTCAATAATAACCGCGCCTGAAAAAAAACAAAGCGCCATCCAGGATTTTTTGCCATTGCAGGGAACAGATTATGTGGAATTTTATGTAGGAAATGCAAAACAGGCAGCGCATTTTTACAAAACCGCTTTTGGTTTTCGCTCACTTGCCTATGCTGGTCCGGAAACCGGCATGAAAGATAAAGTTAGCTACGTGATACGCCAGAACAAGCTCACATTTGTTTTAACAACCCCATTGCGGGGTGGCAATGAGATCGCTGATCATATTTACAAACATGGGGATGGGGTAAAAGTGCTTGCTCTAAAAGTGGATGATGCAAAAAGCGCCTGGGAAGAAACTACCAAACGTGGCGGCATAAGTTACCTGGAGCCAAAGAAATTAACCGATGACAATGGGGAAGTTGTGTTAAGTGGAATTCATACATACGGCGAAACCATCCATCTATTTGTGGAAAGAAAAAATTATTCAGGCGTGTTCATGCCGGGCTTCAGGGAATGGAAATCGGATTACAACCCTGCAGAAACGGGGCTGTTATATGTTGATCATTGTGTAGGAAATGTTGGATGGAACCAAATGAACCCCCGGGTAAAATTTTACGAGGAGGTTATGGGTTTCAGGAATATTTTGAGTTTTGATGACAATGATATTTCTACAGAATACTCTGCGCTCATGAGCAAGGTGATGAGTAA
>JACDBU010000212.1 GCA_013694745.1 Chitinophagaceae bacterium | reverse complement strand
CACCTACACTTTGATCATTGTGGCGGATCAATAGAAAGGGAGGGTGAAAAACTGGTACCCGCTTTTAAAAATGCCGCTTACTGGAGCAATGAAAGCCACTGGGAATGGGCCACTCAACCAAATGACCGGGAGAAGGCAAGTTTTTTAAAAGAGAATATTTTGCCAATCCGCGAAAGCGGGCGCTTACAATTTATCGATGCTGTTGACGGAGTTGCTTTCACGCAGAATATCAATATCCGTATTATGAACGGCCATACAAGAGCAATGATGCTTCCCCAAATCACTTATAAAAACAAGACGATAGTTTATATGGCAGACCTGCTGCCATCTGTAGCGCATATTCCCGTTCCTTATATCATGGCTTACGATACCACTCCGCTGGAAACGCTTAAAGAAAAGAAAGCATTTCTTTCAGAGGCCCAGCAAAAAGATCATGTTTTATTTTTTGAGCATGACCCGCTCATCGAATGCTGCACCCTGCAACTAACGGAGAGGGGTATACGAAACAAGGAGCTTTTTAAATTAGCTGATCTTTAATAACTGCTTTTTTTAACGCACCGTAATAAGGGAAGTTAAAGGATACCGCAGATTTTTATATCCCATCATATCAACCTTTACAGAACCCACAGCGATAGGACTTTCTATGCGCAGTAATAAATGATTGGGATCATCACTTACCCATGCATTCATTTTTTCACCACCTTCAAACAAGGTGCCTTTTACCAGCAAAGGCTTGAATTTTATTGCGTGAAATTTTCCATATTTTGTCTTGATGGTTTCCTTGCCGATATAATGCAGGTAAAGATGATAGGTTTGATCATCTAAAAACATATCAAAAGGTATCTTATCACCTGGTTTGTATTTGGAAAAATTGATGTTCCTGGCGTAATACACGGCACTGATAACATCCTGGATGCAGCCCGATATTTTAAATACACCATTGGTGGTAACGGCTGTGCCCGCGCTGTGATTGAATGTTACGTTATTGTAGATCTTGTAACCACCTTCATCAACATTGCGGATAAACCTTGCCGGCAGCATGGTAGCGGTATCAAGGTAAGTTTCGTACCTGTCTCTTACCTTAAAAAAATTATCGAAAAAAGTATACGTTTTACCTTCCCCTATGCAATGATAAACGGGTCTGCCATTAAACTTTTCCAAAGTGGTGGTAAAGGTTGCTTCACCAGCACTAACATACATACCAAGGGTAGTATAATAAACCCTTACAGTAATTATTTCGCCGGCGTTAAAAGAAGTGTTCTTAACCCCGCAAAATTCATCGCCTGCCTTTAAAGTAAATGCCAGCAACAGGATGGCTACAGTGGTAATTAGTTTTACTGAATATTTCATTATTATCTTCCCGGTATGCCGGTTACTTTTCTTTAAAAATTCTTCTGCCAATAATTAAAACACTTCCAATAACAGCCGGTATAAAAAGGTTTATGAACCATATCCCAAATGTTGTACCTATTATTCCTACAAAATTCGTACTGTATAAACTTAAAAGTCCTGTACTTATTTTACCGCGGATACCAAGATCTGCAATTGCAAAAGATGGAACTATGGCAAGTACCAGGAACAATATCGTTATTATCCAGAACGCTTCTACAATGGGTATGCTCACCCTTAAAACTTGTAAGAGCAATATATACTGTATGACGAAAACGATAAAACGTAGGAATGACAAAGAGAGTAACCTTAACAATAAATTGGCTCTGAATTGTTCAAGAACATGGATGTACTGGACAAAGCGTGAAATTGCGGGAATTTTTTCTACCCACCTAACCGTGCCTGATATACGAAAATAAAATACCAGTAAACAGGTTACGAAAATTGCAGATATAAGCAACAGGGTTCGTAACCAGAAAATTGATAACCCCATAACAGATATCGCTGCAGGATGTTTGATATAAATGAGGAAGATCAATCCGCCACAACCCATTAGCAGGGTGATTATCAGCTGGCTTAAGCTGCCCGCTATGGAAAGTGAAACTGCTTTTATCCGGTTGCCTTCTTTTACATACAATATCCTGCCACCATACTCTCCTATACGGTTTGGGGTGTTCAATGATAAGGTTATTCCTGAAAGCACTGCTTTGTATGCAGTTAAATAATTCAGTGACTGAACAGGCTTCATAAGCAATTGCCATTTCCTTGCTTCCAATCCCCAGTTTACAAAGACCAACAAAATTATCGTCCAAAATTTTATTGACTGGTCAGCAAACGGCGCCTCTTTTATCAATAAAATGGATTGATGAAGATCTTGCTGATCTTTGATCTGTTTATACAATGAATAAAAAAGCCAGGCACCCAGTAATGGGCCTAAAAAATAATTGAATAATATTTTGATATTTTTGTGAGGACGCAACATTATTTTTTTTGCCCCGGGTAACGGACGATATTGTATAACAATCGTCAAAAATAATCTTCACTTTGCACAAAAATTCAAAAATCATTTTAGGCATTGACCCGGGAACATTGCTAATGGGGTATGGCATCATAGCGGTAACAGGCAATGAAATAACCCTCATCATCATGGATGTGCTTAAACTTTCATCAAAGGAAGATGGCTACCACAGGCTAAAACTCATACATCAAAAAGTTTGTGAACTGGTTGAATTATACGTGCCCGATGAGCTGGCAATTGAGGCGCCTTTTTTTGGTAAGAATGTACAAAGTATGCTGAAACTGGGAAGAGCACAGGGTGTAGCCATAGCCGCGGCAATGCACTGCAATATGCCTGTAACAGAATATTCTCCCCGCAAAATAAAGCAATCGATCACAGGGAATGGTAATGCAGATAAGCTGCAGGTAATGAAAATGCTGCAAAGGATATTAAAATTTGAAGATGATCCACGGTACATGGATGCTACAGATGCCCTGGCAGTAGCTGTGTGTCATCATTTCCAGGACAATATGCCAAAAAGTTCGGGCGTAAAAAAAGTAACTGGATGGAAAGATTTTTTACAAAAAAATCCTGCCCGCTTAAAATAAAGGTTAACTGTTTTCCAGTATTTTTTTTCTTGCTTCTTCTAATTCTGCAGGCGATAAGGTGAGTTTTTTCCGGGTAAAATTGAGATCATCCGCATAATTTATTGGCACCAGGTGCATGTGGGCATGTGGCACTTCAAGGCCTATAACGCTTATCCCGCAACGGTTGCAGGCAAAAGATCTTTCGATTGCCCTGGCCACTGGCTTAGCAAACAACAGCATTTCCCCAAGATATTCATCGGGAACATCAAAAAATTTATCAACTTCTATTTTAGGGACCACAAGTGTATGTCCTAATACCAGCGGGGATATATCCAGGAAGGCAAGGAATTTTTCATTCTCAGCGATCTTATAGCAGGGAATTTCACCGGTAATTATTTTTGAAAAAAGGGTCATACTATTTCTTCGTTTATACTATGCCGTGATCTTTTCAATTTTTAACTTAATAATGCCGGCCGGAGCCTGTATCTCGGAAACATCCCCAATAACTTTTCCCAGCAAGCCTTTGCCAATGGGCGATGAAGCAGAGATCTTACTTTGCTTTAGATCCGCTTCTTTTTCTGAAACGATCTGGTAAGTGACCTGCTTTTTAGTGGCCATGTTGGTTACGGTCACTTTCGTTAAAATAGAAACCTTGCTGGTATCGATATTGGTTTCGTCCACAATGCGGGCTGTGGCTATGATCCCTTCAAGCTGTTTTATCTTTGCCTCCAGCATGCCCTGCGCTTCTTTGGCAGCATCATATTCTGCATTTTCTTTCAGGTCGCCTTTTTCTCTCGCCTCGGCAATTGCCCTTGAAGCAGCGGGCCTTTCAACACCTTTCATGTGCTGCAACTCAACTTTCATACTATCGTAAGTATCTTTTTTTACATAATTAATATCACTCATAAAATTTTATTTACAGGGTACAGCGCTCATTGGATCAAAAGAAAAAAAATACAACGCCCCATATTTACTAAGGCGTTGTATTACTCAAAGATAAAAAAAAATTGAAATCTATTCTAACGGTAATTTTTCTACCAAAACCTTTGCCATTTTATAAAAAGCCTCTTTACTATAACCGGCAATATGCGGTGTAATGATCACATTAGGTTGTTGCATTAGCCAGTCAAGCTGTTCCCGCTCATTAGTAGTATAGCTTTCAAGATCTTCATTTTCCAATACGTCGAGTGCAACGCCGCTTATTTTCTCGTTTTTCATTGCTTTCACCAAACTCCCCATATCTATTATTTTTCCGCGACTGGCATTAATAATAAATGGCTTGCCCTCAAGAGCATTAAAAAAAGAATCGTCTGCCATGTGAAACGTTTCATCTGTAAGTGGTACGTGAAAACTAATCACCTCAGCATACCTGCATAGCTGATCAAGGTTTGCCTCTTTAATTTGATCCCGGCCAAATCCAAATTTATATTTATCATATGCCAAAACGGTAACTTCAAAACCCTGAAGCAACTGTGCAAATGCACTTCCATTGTTGCCATACCCAATAATGCCGATGGTTTTTCCATTCAATTCCATACCCCTGTTAGGTTCCCGAATCCACTTATTATTTTTAACCTCGATGTAACTTGAGGTGATTTTTTTTGTGAGATTTAAAAGTAATCCCAACACATGTTCTGCAACGGCAACCCGGTTGCCTTCCGGGCTACTGAAGCATTTTATATTTTTGCTTTTAGCATATTCCACATCAACCAATTCCATCCCGCTTCCTAATCTTCCTATCCAGTATAAATTATTTGCTTTGCTCAATATGGTTTTATCTATTTTTAATCGCGTGGATATGATCAGCCCTTTTGCCTGTGGAATACTTACAGATAAGTCTTCATACGTGATTTTTTCTGAATAATTTATCGCGAACCCTTTTTGTTCAAGGCAGGAGATCAGGTATGGATGCACCTTGCAGGTGATTATTACCAGTGGTTTCAATTAATGCTTATTTTTAAATTTAAATATTTATATGTCTAAATATTTATTTGCGAGTATCATTTTAATATTATTATCGCTCTCCTCATTTTCACAGGTGTTTGACCTTGAAGAAAAAAAACCTGCTGTTGATAATGGTATTGAGTATGGTTACGTTATTAAGAACGAGCAAAGCAAGACCGCATCAAAAGAAGAATTTTCAAGGTTTGAAATTACGATTTATGCAACTAATAAAAGCGGCTGTACCAAACTATATGCCGACAGGAGTGACCTGCCAACTGCAGAAAATGTAAATGTTTTAGCGGTGTTCAGTTGCAAAAATGCCAATGGAAAAAGATTAACGGCAAAAGGCGGAAATGTTGTGGCCAGGGATTTTTATGTTACGGTAAAGACAAATGAAAAAAACGCCGAAGGGAAAACCATTACCAGGTCTGCCAGTACAAAGGCCGGCTTTATTTTCAGGAATGGAAATACCGTTAAAGCTAATATTATTGTAATAGTTGCAAAGGGAGAATCGCCTGCCATGACATGCGCGGTAAATTATTTGCCTGAATTACAAAAATTATTTTGACGCGATCATACTGATCTCAACATTTACATTTTTAGGCAATCCCTTTACTGCTACGGTTTCCCTGGCAGGAAAATTCCCGGAAAAATATTTGCCATATACCTCATTTACTTCTGTAAATAAACTCATATCATTTAAGTAAATGGTTGTTTTTACAATATGGGTGAAATCCATACCCGCCGCGGCCAGGATGTTTTGCAGGTTTTCCATTACCTGTTGTGTTTCTTCCTGGATATTGGCAGTAATAAGATCCGGGGTGCCGGGTTTTAAAGCGATCTGGCCTGATATAAATAAAAAATTTCCTGCAACTACTGCCTGGCTATAAGGCCCTATAGGTGCAGGAGCATCGGGTGTATTGATAATTTTCAATGTCATGATTTCTTTATTTTTTGGTTGTTATTACTTATTTCTAGCAGTTGCAAAATACATTTTCTTATGTGCTTAAAGGCAAGGATTTAAAACTACTACTGTTAGTTGCAACTTGTACTATTTTTGTTTAAATAAGGTTTATGGAGATAATTGTTTTAGCGGATGAGGAACAACAGCAGGAATTTTTATCAAAAAAAATAAATCCTGAAGTAAAAATAATTTTTACCGGTAAAACTTTTCAGGCGCAAACTGCAAACGCTGATGCGATCTTTATCTTACTGCAGGAAATACCAGATGATTTACGCGCCATAAATAAAACGCCAGTGTTCATTAATGCTGTATCAAAAACGCTAAACCATTTTCCAATTGATAATGTACACCGTTTTAATGGATGGAATGGTTTTATAAACCGCCCTGTTTGGGAGATTGCATCTAACCATGAAAATATTGTAACGCAGGTTTTTAAAATGCTGCAATGGCAATATACGCTGGTAAAGGATGAGCCGGGCATGGTAACTGCGAGGATATTATCAATGATCATAAACGAAGCCTACTATGCCTTTGGTGAGGGTGTTAGCACTAAAAAAGAAATTGATCTTGCCATGAAACTGGGCACTAATTATCCATACGGTCCGTTTGAATGGGCAAACAAAATTGGTTTGAACAATATTTATGGTTTATTGAAGATCCTGGAAAAAAATAATGAACGCTACACTGTTGCTGAAGCTATGCAAAACGAAATGGAAAATAAAAAATATTAAATGGCGCTGATATTAAATATTGATACGTGCACGGAGAACGCTATTGTTAGTTTGGCAAATAATGATGTTATCATTGGAACGATGAACAACAGCAATCAAAAAGACCATGCTTCTTTTTTACACACAGCTATAAAAAACTTGCTGGATAAATCCGGTATTTTGATCAGCCAGTTAAACGCTATTGCGGTTACTGCCGGGCCAGGATCGTATACAGGAATAAGGGTTGGGATGGCCGCGGCAAAAGGTCTTGCTTATGCATTACAAATTCCCCTTATCTCATTAAATACCCTGGAAGTAATTGCGATGTGTTCCATTATCCAATCTGAAAATAAAGACGCGTTCTTTTGTCCAATGATCGATGCCCGGAGAATGGAAGTTTTTACAGCGGTGTACGATCAGTTTCTAAAAGAAATAATTGCGCCCTGTGCAATGA
>JACDBU010000198.1 GCA_013694745.1 Chitinophagaceae bacterium | reverse complement strand
CAACCTGCCAGCACAAGCGAATTATTCAGGGACAAGGCTTTGAGGCCTATGCAACGTTCTAATCTTGTGCTGGTTTTTTGAACAGGAATCAAATAGAAAATAGGGAATTGCAGTCCCATTATAAGGTGCCGCTACCGTGGTGAAGCACACGTATATTATAGTGTAACACCTAAAGCAGATATCATTCTTTCGTCCGGAGGTAGCAAATTTACCCGCTTACAAGTAACTACAACCGGGCGCAATCAATTAAGAGATTTTACTTATGGTTTTCTGCAAGCCAGGTTTGTTCACCCACATTTTTTTGCAAACATCTATAATACCTGGGGCAACCTAGGCACTTCAATTATTATAGGTAGTTATACTCGTGACTTTTGGAACCGTACTCACAGCACTATCACTATTCCAACCAGCCCATTATATAAAGACTTCGGAAAATTATCTCCCGATTCTTCAGAAATGTATGCCCTCCGTTTGGGTAACACCTTAAAAGAAAGAAGTCAGCGATTGAATGGCGAGGTACAATACAATTATAATTTTGAAAAAGCAGGTTTGTTTTTGGTTACAGGGTTAAATTACCAAAAAGAACAACCCAATGGTTTTGGTATTACCCTGATTGATAGTTTCCAGAGGATAAGAATAACTCAATATGGAGCAGTACTGCAACTGGAAAAATCATTACCATGGAAGATGCGATTTATTGGTTCAACTCGTTTTGACCACCATAGTAATTTCGGAAGTTTTTTTGCTCCAAGATTTGCATTGGTAAAAGCCATAAGTGATGGCAATTTCAGAATTACATGGGGCAGGGCCTATGCCATGCCTAGTATTCAAAACCAATATGCCGGTATTAATAGGTTCCTTTTTGGAAACGGTGCAGGCATAATGTATATCCCCAACGGAACTAAATTCAGCGACCCGTCATCTGTTAAAACTACCACCCCTTTAAAACCTGAACAGGTAAGCACATGGGAGTTGGGATATAAAGGAACCATTGCAAAAAAGTTATACGTTGATATCAACTACTACAACGGGCTTAGTAAAAACTTTATAAGCCCAACCATTACTGTGCCTGGCAGGGTTATCTCAGCCAATGGGTTTATGGTTACGCATAATCCCGCGTTTGCCGGTGTTGTGGCAAATGATACCTTGAAAAACGCATCTTTTCTCACTTACTTTAATTATGGCGATGTAAGAGCTTATGGTTTTGATGTTGGGTTGAGCTATTCTTTCAACAAGTTCATCAGCTTTGGCATAAAATATTCATGGTTCGGTTCAGATATTACCAAAGACAATATTGAAAATGATGCGAATAAAGATGGTTATATTTCTTTGGAAGAAAAAAGTTTGAATGCTCCCAAAAACAGGGGCGTAGCAATATTGAGTTTTCAAAACCTGTGTAAACAAAAAATGTTTATAAACATTGATGCCCGTTTTGTACAGCAGTACGATTTTTACAGCGGCAGCCAGATTGGTACTGCAGCAGGTAAAGGTAGCAGGGGCAAAATAGAAAGACCGGGCCTTCCGCCCTTACTTAAAAATTTTAATCATGGTCCACTGGGTGGTTTTACAACTATTGATTTCAGTGTTGGGTATAAGATAAGTATAATGACATCGGTCAACATCGGGATCACTAACTTGTTTGATATCCGTCAGAATGAATTTGTGGGATCTCCAATAATTGGAAGACTCATCATGGCTGAACTAAAAGTATTTGTACCGAATAGTTATAAACATTTGTAATCAACGATTAATTAACTGCTCAAGAATTACTGTAAGCATCGATCTCTCCGCCATTGTTGGTGTTTTATAAGGTTCTGTGAGTTAGCAGCACCAACATTAGAAAAGAAGAGGCGAACAATTTAAAATCTGTTATCCATTGGGGTTTCACGCAACCATTTTTCTATAGATAGTAAATTCGATGAAACCCCGATGTGACATAAACTTCATCTCAGGTTTCCACTACTCTTCCTTAATCTCATATCGTTTTAAATCACTTAAAGCCGGTCCATTTATAACAACCCCTTCATTTGTAAACCTAGAGCCATGGCAGGGACAATCGAAAGATGTTTCATCGGCATTCCATTGCAATACGCAACCGAGGTGTGGACATATAGCAGTATAAGCGTTTAATGTTCCACTGGTGCTTCGGTAAGCTGCTACTTTATGCAATCCTACATTCAAAATAGCTCCTTCGTTTGGCGCTAAGTCCTTCACAGATTTAATATCACCGGCTTTCAGGTAATCAGCATATTGAGCCGCCATGTTCCCTGCTTCTTTTAAAAAATCCCCGGTGGCTTTTATGCTTATCCGTGCGGGGTCGTACAACTTTCTCCAAGGGTTATTAATTCCCATAATCAGGTCAGAAACCAACATGCCGCCAATAGTTCCATGTGTCATTCCATTACCCGAATCTCCGGTAATGATGTAGATATTATTATCGCCGGGGTTACGTCCAATAAAGGCAAGACTATCCACCGGTTCAATTACCTGTCCCGACCATTTGTAAACAACTTCTGTCATAATAGGAAAGCGCAACCGTGCCCAATCCTCCAGGTTCTTATATCGTTCATCCTGCGAAATATCTTCTGCATCAGCCTGCCCGGTTTTATGGTCCTGTCCACCCGCTATCAACAGGTCGTGTGTATCATCGTAAGCCTGGGTACGAACATAAGTATAAGGAATGCTCACCCATTTACTATCGTGGTCGCCGGTGTCCCACCACAATGCCTTTTCTACTTTTCCTTTTGGAACCAGCGCAGCGATTACATAAGTGCGGTAAGCATGTTGTTTGGTATGTATGGTAAATAAATTATTGATAGGCGTATTGGTTGCAACTACAATGTTATTTGCTTTGATAGAAAAACCATTTGCAATTACCAGTCCCTCTTTTATTTCTTCTGCATGGGTATGTGTAAATACTTTGCCTCCCTTTTCAACAATACGTTCAAGCAGCGCAAACAAATATTTTAACGGATGAAATTGTGCCTGGTCAGGAAACATTAAAGCAGGTCCCTGCTCATAAGAAATGCCGGGAACTTTGTCAACCAATTCCGTTTTTATTCCTGCCTTGTTTGAAGCTGCATGTTCATCCTGAAGTGTTTTAATTTTGTCGCTGGGGTGTAAAAACAGGTAACCTGATAATCTGGTAAATTCACATTCAATACCTTCTTTTTCAACAGTGCGTTCTACAAAATCAATAGCGGCAGTGTGGCTTTCTGCAGCAAGCTTTGCATTATCTTTTCCATGGATTTTTTCGAGTTCGCTGTAAAAATCATCAAGCGCATTTACTATATGTGCAGTTGTTCTGCCGGTTTCGCCACTGCACGGTAATCCATCTTCAATTACTGCTACTTTTTTTCCTGCCTGTGTAAGGCAATAAGCTGTGGTTATGCCGGCAATGCCAGCACCAATTATTACGGTATCCACTTCTATATTTTCCTGCAATGGTGCAAATTCCCGGGCCTGTGCTGTATCTATCCAAACTGAAATGTTGCTGCCGGATGTTTCGTTGTCGTAATTTGCTTGTGTTGATGAACCTGCCATGATTTGTTTTTTATTTATACTGATTTAGATTATAGCAAATGCTTTGCCGCTTTGTTTAACCTGTCCGTAACATTCTCTACAAACTTGTCGCAATAAAAAAGGTTGAACTCGTAAATATCTTCATGTGTATATGTTTTTTCAATTTCTTTACACAACATCATTTTTTAGCTTAATTCTTACCTTTGATGCTCCGCCGTTATTTGTGTTCAATAAAGTTTTGTGAGTGAGATGCACCAACAACAGAAAAGAAATTGCGACCCTTTTTAAATCTCCGCCGTTACAAACGGAGATTTTTTTATTGTGCTAAGCGTATCTGTGCCAATAAATAAATAATCCTGCTGCTGAACTAATCGACTACTGGGACTTCTTCCTTGGATTAACAATATATGTCCAATTTTAGTTAACTAATCAGTTAACTTTTCTTCTGGAACTCACTAGAATCAAATCAGCATGTTCTGTATCGAAAAGTAATAAGTATTCTCGTACCGCTGATTGTTATGATTTATGTAACGGTTCATTCCACGCGAGCGATCTATGAGTTGATATCAGCTTCAGGCTGAGATGCACTTTTACTGGTAAACAGTAAAACTTTCCGTAACCCTTGAAAAACAATTTGCCACACATAAAAAATGTTTGTTATAATTAAAAAAAAAATATATTTTCATGCAATACATTGATTAGGCTAAAAACTATTCATGATATTGCCAGGGAAAATAAGAATTGCTTCATCTGTGTCATCGACACCAAATTATCTTTCTGGAAAGAGTTTAAACACCAAAGTTGCTGATCAGAAAAATTGCAAAACTCAAAACCAGTATGGTAATTATTACTACTTGCTGACTTCCCCGCAATTTTCATCTAAATATTTAATTTATTAGGCGCTAAGAATAATTTTTTGCCTCATCAAATAAAATAAAATATCCAGTAAAAAACTCAGTACTATCTTATTCTATTACATAATCAATTTTAAGCAATTATGCCCGGCATGCTTTTTTTGTATTCAATGATTGTACACAGTACAGATATAAGTTAATATACCTGTTCCAAAATCGTGTTTCAGAAATATATTTAAAAAAACAAAACTGACATTATGAAAATGAAAAAATTTTTACATCTCCTTGTTCCAATGGTTGCCTTCTTATTCATTTCTATAGGCATTAGTGCACAAACAATAAAAGGAACACTGCACTCCCCATCAGGTGAAGCGGTATCATCAGCAACCATATCTGTTAAGGGAACCAACAGGTCGGTAGTTTCTGACAACAATGGAAATTTCAGTATCGACGCTGCTGTTGGAAATACACTGATCATTACTTCAGTAGGATACCAACCAATAGAAATAACGGTAAATGGGAATTTCATAAATGAAACGCTACAAATTTCAGAATCCACGCTTAATGAAGTGGTAGTGATCGGTTATCAATCTGTTCGTAAAAAGGATCTTACGGGTGCTGTGAGTGTTATCAAAGCACAGGATGTAACCCGCAACACGTCTACAACACTTGCTGAATCTATCCAGGGCCTGGCGGCTGGTGTTACCGTTAGAAATACCGGTGAGCCGGGAGCGGGTGCAAAGATTGATATACGCGGCGCGGGAACATTCGGCAGCAACGAACCTTTATATGTTATTGATGGTATGCTATCAAGTGCTACACCAGATTTTAATGTGAATGATATTGAATCAATTCAAATATTGAAGGATGCATCAGCTGCTGCTATTTATGGATCACGGGCGGCAAATGGTGTAATTATAGTTACCACAAAAAAGGGTAAAGATGGACCTGTACGAATAAGCGGAAGTTTGAAAACCGGTATAGAACAGTTTCACAAAAGATGGGACCTCATGAACTCGACTGATTTTGCGAACCTCAATAAACAAGCATATTTAAATGCAGGCAAAACGCCTCTTACCAGTACCACAACCGAGTTCAACCCTGCTGTAAGCACCGACTGGCAAGATCTTTTATTCCGTTCCGGCAACACCCAGGATTATAATATTAGTTTATCAGGAGGCAGCAATACGGCAACTTATTATTTGTCTGGTGAGTACTTTAATAATAAAGGAACTATTATCGATAATAGTTTTAATAAAGGAGATTTTCGCGTAAATACCACAGCAAAAAAAGGGCGGCTTACGTTTGGCGAAAACGCATTATTCTCTTACACCCACCAGGATTTTATTGAAGGCAATAATCTTGCAGGCAATATTTTTGAAAATGTTGTACAACTATTACCAACAATGCCATTGCAGGCGGCAAGATATATTGATCCTATAAATAATCCGCAGGGATATTCAATAGGAGATGATGTATTTGCATATACCGACGCTTTCAATGTGGTGGCACAACAAAGGCTTCAACAAAATGACCAGTACAATTTTAAAGTAAGAGGAAACGCATTTATTGATGTAAGACTATTACAAGGATTATCTTATAAATTTAATGTGGGAATTGAAGAAAGCTTTGATCATTTTAAAGGATTCAGGCAACCCGGGGTAGTACGCAGAAACAGCGATAACCCCAAGCCTACGCTCAATGAAAACCGTTCTCAATTCCAGTCTTTCCTGTTTGAAAACACACTCAATTTTGACAGGCAGTTTGGAGATCATAAAGTAAGTGCGGTAGCAGGCATCAGCAATCAAACGTTCGACATAGAAGGCATTAATGCTTCAAAAGAAAATTTACCCATCAATGGTTCCAATGGAAATTACTTTACCGTTCTAACCCAGGGTAATAATCCCACTTTAAGTGGCGGTATAGCAAAGTGGGCTAATCTTGGATATTTTGCGCGGGCGAATTACAGTTATAAAGATAAATATTTAGTGAGCGGAACTTTTAGAAGAGATGGTGATTCAAGATTTTCGCCGGCTTACCGATATGGTAATTTTCCATCGGTGTCTGTTGGCTGGAAGTTAAATCGCGAATCATTTTTCACCAGTAAAAAAATCAATGAACTTACTTTGCGCGCTTCTTATGGAAAATTAGGTAACAGTGATATTTTAAGCCCATGGCAATATTTCGGCAGCATAAGTCCATTGCCAGTTGCGGTTTTCGGTACAACAGAAACCATTAACCAGGGAGCAATCAATATACAATTAGCCAATAGTAATCTGCACTGGGAAACAAAGAAAACAACTAATGTTGGCGTTGATGTTTCTTTACTTGAAAACAGTTTGAGTTTTTCCTTAGATTATTTTATTACAAAAACAACAGACGTACTTACATTCCTTCCTATACCGGCCACTGCCGGCAATGGCCCGGTTAACGGTGCTCCTAATTTTGATCCACCGGTGAATGCTGCTTCTTTAAAAAATAAGGGTATTGAATTTTCATCAACCTACCGTCAAAATAATCATCGTTTAAAATGGGATGCAACTTTAAATCTTACCCATATCGATAACAAGGTTACTAATCTTGGCAACCTGGGTGCAGGACGTACGTTTCAACAGATCGGCGATGCGCGTACTGAAGTTGGAAGATCAATTGGAGAATGGTATGTGGCCCGGACCAATGGAATTTTTCAAAGCCAGGCAGAAGTTGATGCTTACGTAAATAAGGCTGGCACCAAAATTCAGCCTGATGCAAAAGCCGGTGATATACGTTATCTCGATGTGGATGGTGATGGTACTTTTGATGCAAATAAAGACAGGTCATATGCAGGTAGTCCATGGCCTGATTTTGAAGGTGGTTTATTATTAAACTTTTCCTATAAAAATTTTAATCTTACCATGCAATGGTATGGTGTGTTTGGTAATAAAGTTTACGACAGGCCTAGATTTTTCCTCGACAGGTTTTTAACCAATGCAGATTATCGCAAAGGAATTCAGCCGTGGACTCCGGAAAATCATAGCACCACTACACCAAGGATAGGAGTAGATAATAACGGACTCGACAGGGGATTGGTGGACAATGCAATACCACAATCAGACAGGTGGCTGGAAAGTGGGACGTATGTTCGCTTAAGAAATTTGGAACTTGGATACACTTTTTCTAACAAGTATCTGAAACCCATTGGCTTTAAATCTGCCCGCATATATGTAAGCGGACAAAATTTATTAACCCTAACAAAATATAAAGGATTAGATCCTGACATTACCGGCCCCAATATTTTTGAACGCGGTCTTGACTATGGACAATATCCCGCTTTGCGCATTCTTTCAGCAGGTTTGCAATTTGGTTTTTAATCACTCTAAAATCTGGTAAAATGAAAAAAGTAATAAAATATAGTTTGGGGTTTTTACTTCTTACAGCCATTAGTACCTCCTGTAAAAAGTCACTTAACATTCCTAATCCAAATGCTACAGATGAATCAAATTTTTGGAAAACCGGTACTGATGCACTCGCTGGCATAAACGCAGTTTATGGAATAAATTACAGGCAGGGAACCTATGCCCGCAGTATCTTCTGGGATAATCCACGGTCAGATGATGGATGGGCATCTACCGGATATCCACCTCTTGCCACTATAATCAATTTTACACAAACTGATTATAATTTTGATCAAACAGCAAACCTGTGGTACAATAATTACCAGGGTATTTACCGTGCTAACCAGGTAATAATAAATGTACCGGGCATAACAATGGATGAAACCTTAAAAAAACGTTATGTGGCTGAGGCAAAATTTTTGAGAGCCATTTTTTATTATAACCTGGTAACACATTTCGGACATATTCCATTAATTCTTACCAAGCAAAATACAACTGATCTTCCATCGCAGGAAACCCCCGAAAACGTTTATTTGCAAATCGAAAAAGATCTTACCGAAGCAGCTGCAGATTTGCCCGCAAGTTATCCAAATGCAGATGTTGGCCGGGTAACTAAAGGCGCTGCTTTTGCGCAACTCGGTAAAGCCTATTTGCAACAACATAAAAATCAACAGGCTGCAGATGCTTTATCATGGCTGGTTACAGGCCCTGGTGCAACAAATTATTCTCTGGTTGCAAATTTTGGAGACAATTTCATTGAAACAACAGAGAATAACAGAGAATCAGTTTTTGAAGTTCAATTCAATGGCCGTTCATCAGTTACCGATATTGATGATCCCCGCTCCAACCTGGGTAATCAGCGAGGGCCTTTTAAAGCGCCTCCCGGTCCGTTGAGATTTAATGATGCCCAAATGCGCAGGTGGGTTATTGGGGAGTTCGAGATAGAAAAAACGGTTGATGGTAAAAGGGATCCACGTCTTTTTTATACTGCTTTTTTTGATTCTACCGATGTGAGAGGACCGGATTTTTCCATTATCTATGGCAGAACATTTAATGAACAATACGGGCCGGGCGATCCACACCATAACGAAGTTTGGTATCGCAAATATGCTGATGATACACGCCCAAATCATGACGAAACTTTTGAAGGTCCAATCAACCTGAGAGTGATCCGTTATGCTGATGTATTGCTGATGTATGCAGAAGCGCTCAACAACCTAGGTCAAACAACAACTGCCTATCAGTATGTTGATAGGGTACGGCAGCGCGCTGGTCTTGCCCGGTTAACAGATGCAAAACCAAACTTATCACAGGGAGCGTTTTTACAGCAGTTAATGCATGAAAGGATTACTGAGCTAACAGGTGAAGACGTTAGGTGGAATGACCTGGCGAGATGGGGTTATTTTGATGACCAGGCAAAAATAAATGAATTAAAATCACGTGATGTTGAATTCAATAATTTCAAAATTGGGAAGAACAATTATCTGCCAATTCCACAATCAGAAACGGATATAAATCCTAACCTCAAACAAAATCCTTTTTATTAATGGAAGGTCGTGGTTTATAAAAAATTGATAAAATTTAAAAATATTACAGTATTAAATGCTAACATTAAAAAAAATTTTTTTCGTTTACCTCCTATTATTTGTTTCTGTTGTAACCGCGTTTTCGCAGGGCGTTGCTGGTCAATGGTCTGTAGATAAAGCCAATGCCTGGTATACAGATCATAAATGGATGATTGGTGCGGATTATATTCCGAGTAATGCTATCAACCAGCTGGAGATGTGGCAGGCTTCTACTTTTGATAGTATTACGAATGACAAAGAATTAGGCTGGGCGCAAAATATTGGTTTCAATACCATGCGGGTTTTTCTACACAGTGTTGCCTGGAAAGAAGACAAAGAAGGTTTTAAAAAAAGAATAGGAACATTTTTGAATATTGCCGCCAGGCATCATATTGATATTATGTTTGTGTTCTTTGATGATTGTTGGAACAAATCGCCCCAGCCAGGTAAGCAGCCTGCTCCAAAAACCGGTATTCACAATTCAGGATGGGTGCAGGATCCCGGTCAGCCAATGTCTGCAGAGCCTTCTAATTTTCCGCAGCTTGAACTGTATGTAAAAGATATTTTATCAAGTTTTGCGCACGACAGGCGGGTTTTATTATGGGATCTTTACAATGAACCGGGTAACTCAGATAAAAAAATAACGTCGCTCCCGTTACTCACAAAAGTATTTGAATGGGCAAGAAGTGTAAACCCCGACCAACCCATCAGTGCCGGTTTATGGGCGTGGGATTTTGAGAAATTGAATGCATTTCAAATTGCCAATTCTGATGTGGTG
>JACDBU010000192.1 GCA_013694745.1 Chitinophagaceae bacterium | reverse complement strand
GATATAAATACCTGATCCGGTTAATAAATATTCATACGTAAGCTTACTTGAAAAATATTCTTTTAGCGTTATGTTTGTAAATAGAGGACCAATTATAAACGTGGTTATAATGACCACAACTAAAAGCCCGGGAAAGATCCTCAAAAATCTTTTCCAGATAAATGCGCCCATTTTTTTTGTGCGAAAAAAACTATGGCAAACGAGGTAGCCGCTGGTAAAAAAAAACAAATACAATCCCACCGATGATAAACGGAACCGGCCATGGGTAAGCCAGTAAAGCGGTTCGCTTGCCAGGATCCCCCCTAATTCATAGCCATGTGTTATCAATACTAAAAGCGCAGCAACCAGTCGTGCCAGGTTAAAATTGTTTACACTAAAATTTTCTATTTTTCTCAAATAGCGGGAGTTTAAAACACTTTATTTTATAATTGTGTTTTTTGCATTTCAGTTATTCGCTGCACGTATTTTCCAATCATATCAAATTCTACATTCACTGTATCATTTATTTCAAGCATCCTTATATTGGTATGATGATACGTATAGGGGATCACGGCAACGGTAAATTTATTGCTGGTAACATTGAATGCAGTTAAACTTATGCCGTTCAGGCAAACTGAACCTTTTTCAATTAGTAAGGCAGCAAACTTTTTATCGAATTCAAAGGAATATTCAAAACTTCCGCCGCTTTCTGATTTGTTATAACAAATTACTGTTGTATCAACGTGTCCCTGCACCAGATGGCCATCGAGCCTGCCATTTAATTTCATTGCCCTTTCCAGGTTTATCATATCGCCGGTAGCCCAGCTGTTCAAATTGGTTTTTATTAAGGTTTCATTAATGGCAGTTACCTTATAAGATGAATGTTTTATTTCTTCTATTGTAAGACAAGCGCCATTGTGGCTAATGCTTTCATCCACTTTTAAAGAAGAGGTTATTTTACTATCTATCCAAAAAACTTTATTTGTGCCCGAAAGTTCTGCTGAAATGATGGTTCCCGTATTTTCTATGATTCCAGTAAACATGATTGCTGTTTTTGACAAATTAGGATTTCATATCAGAATTTCAGAATTTAAAATCTTTAATCTATCTTTGCCACCCAAATAAATTTTAAAGCACTTAGTATGTTAATTATTGATTCAAAGGATTGTGAAAATATTGATAAAGCACTAAAAAAGTATAAAAAGAAATTCGAAAAAAGTAAGGTGCTGTTACAATTGAGAGAGCGCCAGGCTTTTATCAAGCCTTCTATAGTACGTCGCGGCCAGGTTTTAAAGGCAAGGTACAAGCAGCAGATTGCCAGCGGAAAGATAGAAGAATAACCATTAAGTATCATAAATTTACAGTAGCTATGGAGTGAAGAACTTTGCAGCTACTTTTTTTATGCCCCTCCTTTCAGAAAAGATCATACAGGAATTTACAGATCATTTAAAATATCAAAAGCGGTATTCACAGCATACAATCATTTCTTACCAGACCGACCTTGAAGATTTTGCATTGTTTATTACAACCAAATATGGGGAAACTTCATTGACCGGCCTATCAGCGACTATAATCCGCACCTGGCTTGCGAAGCTAAAGCAAAATAAAATTTCCTCCAGGAGCATCAATCGAAAAATATCAACCCTGAAATCCTTTTTCAGATACCAACTGCGAACAGGTAAAATCACTGTTAGTCCGATGACCATCATACAATCGCTTAAAGTTAGCAAGCGCCTTCCGTCTTTTATAGAACAAAAAGACTTGAATACATTATTCAGGAACGTTGAATTTCCAGATACCTGGGAAGGCAGGCTGGAAGAGCTTATCTTAAAAATATTTTATAATACAGGTATACGGTTAAGCGAATTGATAAATTTAAAAGAAATTAATATTGATAAAAGTAATGGAAATATTAAAGTAATGGGGAAAGGCAGCAAAGAAAGGCTTATCCCGGTTAACAAGCAGCTGCTTACCGATATTGAAAACTATATAGCAGCTAAAAGAAAGTGTTTTGGTGAAACCGCTAAAGTGTACGTGCTGGTTAGTGGCAAAGGCAAAAAGCTGTACGCCAGGTATGTATATAATGCAGTAAAAAAGTATTTGAACCTGGTAAGCACAAATGATAAAAAAAGTCCACATATCCTGCGCCATAGCTTTGCCACTCACCTTACCAATAACGGAGCTGATATCAATGCCATAAAAGAGCTGTTAGGCCACAGCAGCCTGGCTGCTACTCAGGTTTATACGAGCAACAGCATTGAAAAATTAAAAGATATTCATAAAAAATCTCATCCCAAAGCATGATTTAAGAAATGAGGTTGCAACAAAATTTTTTTTTGAAAAATTCGTTCATAATGTTAACTTCATTTACAGAATGACACCTCCACTGATTTATACAAACCTCCCCCGCCTATGTCCCGTAAATTTTACTTTTTTTTATTTTTGTTCACTGATAAAATTTAATTGTACTATGAACGTAAACATTCAAACGCAACATTTTGACGCCGATGTAAAACTGGTATCATATGTAGAAAAAAAGCTTACTAAACTGGAACAGTATCATGAAAAAATAACCAAGGTTGATGTATACCTTAAACTTGATAATGTAGTGCACAAGATCAAAGACAAGATTGCAGAGATAAAAGTACATGTACCCCGGCATGATTTTTTTGTAAAACATTCTTCTAAATCTTTTGAAGAAAGTTTTGATACGGCGCTCGAATCGGTAATTACACAGATCAAACGAAAAAAAGAAAAGCTGGCGGCCTGAAAATATTATCCCCGGAAACGGGGATTTTTTTTACTCACTGATGCTTTTAGAATATAAAAAAATTACTCCTGAAAATTTAATAACTGCCACGCAAATATTCAATTACAAAATTTTTGCATTAAACAAATTCCATTACCTTTGCATTCCTAAAAAACCGGCCTGTAATGGTATGTTTTGAAGGCAAGTTCTTTATAGCATTGAGTTTAGCCGACAAATTGCCAGTGTAGCTCAGTTGGCCAGAGCAGCTGATTTGTAATCAGCTGGTCGGGGGTTCGAATCCCTCCACTGGCTCATGTTCAACCGGCAATAAACAATAAGCAATATAACAAAATTGCAAGTTGCAATTGCAGTTGCCAATTAGAAAAAGGGCAGATGGCCGAGTGGTTAAAGGCGACAGACTGTAAATCTGTTCTCTCGCGAGTACGTAGGTTCGAACCCTACTCTGCCCACAAATTTATTTGCTGATTAGCCAATATGCTGATTAGCTTATGAAAAAGTTCTTTTAAAATGATGTGTTCGGGTTTGCAAATTGGCTAAAATTCACAGCAGCTAATTAATAAGCGGAAGTAGCTCATTTGGTAGAGCGGTAGCCTTCCAAGCTTCAGGTGGCCGGTTCGAGCCCGGTCTTCCGCTCAATACTTTTTTATCAATCTGTTGTAGCACAGGGGTAGAGCATCCCGATGATATCGGAAAGGTGGCAGAGAACAATTCGAATCAAGAGCAAATTATCAGGCTGTTGTAGCTCAGGGTAGAGCATCCCGATGATATCGGGAAGGACGCAGGAGAACAATTCGAATCAACAGCAAATTATCAGGCTGTTGTAGCTCAGGGGTAGAGCACTTCCTTGGTAAGGAAGAGGTCGTGAGTTCGATTCTCATCAACAGCTCATTAAAGAACAAAAAGTACAAGTGAGTGACACAAGGGACGATGCTATGAAAAACAAAAGCTGGTAATACAATTATTAAAAAACATATATTAAAAAACAAATAAAATGGCAAAAGAGAATTTTAAAAGGGATAAACCCCACGTTAACGTTGGTACTATCGGTCACGTAGATCATGGTAAAACCACCTTAACAGCCGCTATTACTGATATTTTGTCTAAAAAAGGTTTGGCGGAAAAAAGAAATTACGATGATATTGATGGTGCACCTGAAGAAAAAGAAAGGGGTATCACAATTAATACTGCACACGTAGAATATGCAACGCTTGCGCGTCACTATGCACACGTTGACTGTCCGGGTCACGCGGATTATGTAAAAAACATGATCACGGGTGCTGCACAGATGGATGGGGCAATATTAGTTGTTGCTGCAACGGATGGTCCAATGCCACAAACAAGAGAGCACATATTGCTTGCACGCCAGGTGGGTGTTCCCCGCATGGTAGTGTTTATGAATAAAGTAGATCTGGTTGATGATCCGGAATTACTGGAACTGGTAGAGATGGAGATCCGTGAACTGTTGACAAAAAATGGTTTTGATGGCGATAATACTCCCATTATTAAAGGTTCTGCAACTGGTGCATTGGCCGGTGATGAAAAATGGGTAAAAGCTATTGATGAGTTGATGGATGCAGTAGACAGCTATATTCCATTACCTCCACGCCCAGTAGATCAGCCATTCCTGATGAGTGTTGAGGATGTATTTTCAATTACTGGTCGTGGTACAGTTGCTACCGGTCGTATTGAAAGAGGTAAAATTAAAGTTGGTGAGTCCATGGAAATAGTTGGCTTAATGGAAAAACCATTAACTACAACTTGTACAGGTGTGGAAATGTTTAAAAAACTTTTGGATGAAGGGGAAGCCGGTGATAATGCAGGCTTATTGTTACGTGGTATTGAAAAGAACCAGATCCGCCGCGGTATGGTGCTTTGTAAACCAGGTTCAATAACTCCGCATACCGAATTTAAAGGTGAGGTGTATGTTTTAAGCAAAGAAGAAGGTGGTCGTCATACTCCATTCTTTCAAAAGTATCGCCCGCAGTTTTATTTCCGTACTACTGATGTTACAGGAGAGGTAGAATTACCAGCAGGAACAGAAATGGTTATGCCTGGTGATAATACCAACCTGACTGTAAAATTGATACAGCCTATTGCCATGGAAAAAGGATTGAAGTTTGCGATCCGGGAAGGTGGAAGAACAGTTGGCGCTGGCCAGGTTACAGAGATTTTAAAATAATAAAGCACAGCCCCCTAAATCCCCCGATGGGGGACTTTTGGGAAGTTTTCATAAATTTGTAAAGTACTTATGCAGAGATGCCTAAGTACTTTGTTTTATAAACAGTTCTTTAAATTATTTAAGCCTCAAAGCCTTCCTTTCGGGAAGGTTTGGATGGGCTTTTTTTTCTACGGGCATAGTTCAATGGTAGAATAGAGGTCTCCAAAACCTTTGATCAGGGTTCGAATCCTTGTGCCCGTGC
>JACDBU010000174.1 GCA_013694745.1 Chitinophagaceae bacterium | reverse complement strand
GGGGAGGGATCGAACCTCCACGAGGCAGTTAGCTGCAGTACAAAGTTCAGTGGTCGACCCTGGTCGAATCAGTATTGCTACCGAGACGGCTCTATGCTGCGTTTATCCTGTTATCCTCACCCCCGAGACAAGAGGGCATGTCTGCCATAAAATTTCATCACCCCACAATTTTAAAGAACTTCCCTAGTAGCTGTAAAAAAATATGTTCTGTCAATTTCAAAAAAAGATTTCCTATGAATTTGCATAATGTAATTACAAACCTATGCTTTTTAATGTGCTCCCGCCTGGTTCGTGGCACTCGAAACAATTCTTTATGCATCTTCATGAAACAGGTTATTTGAAATCCAAATCTATCAGTATCTTTTCGTAAAACCATCATCACTCCATAGTTCGCTACCTACACCATGACGTACGAAAAAAAGACCTTCAGGATCATACTTCTTTTTTATTGCAGCCAATCTCGGATAGTTTGAACCCCAGAAGGATTGTTGCCAATTTTTTTGAAAAAAATCACTTTCAGATACATAACTTCCTGCATTAGGAGCAACCTTCAACAGTTCGTTTATTGCTTTATTAATTTTTGACGCTCCGTTACGAGCTTCATTCATATCGGGTTCATGTCCTGCTAAGCCAACGAAAGATGGCTGTGCTTCGCCGGCAATTATGGCAAGCGCAAATGAATCCAGCACCGCAGGATTCATAGCCGTATTTTTTGCTGCTATTATCTCTCCGGCCCTGGCGCCGGCCAAACCTTTGTTGAAATGTAAAGACATTGTCCAGTTACGGCTGGCAGCAAATATTGCATTGGCCAGTTGATATTGTTTGTTTTTTTGGAGCAATGATTTTGGCATCCATGCTGAATGATAGGCAAACAAAAATTGTCCTGTTTCCTGTTTTGCAGATGCCCAATATACATTGTTAGCAGGAGCTCCAAGCCGATCATCACTTGCAATAAGCTGCGGAGCGTATTGTTTCAGAAAATCAATGTCCCATAAGTGTTGTGCCGGCAAATCAATAACTGTTAAGGGCATTTCAAATGTATATTTTTCCGGAAATTTCTCTACCCCATTTTTAAAATCCTGCCAGAATACTTCCGCTTTCTCTTTGTTGAGGCCCTGAAACACCATATTAATGTTTACAGAATTGTTTGAATAAAAAGAAATGGTCTCTCCCCAATGCGGATTAAAAAGTTGTGTATGGTACAGCTCAAGTAATTGCTTTATTAATAATTTATACGAAGCATCATCAATGGCTTTAATTTTACCGAATACTGCACCGAATTTTTCGGGTAGTTCACGGGTTCTTAATGTTAATTTGGTTACAACACCAAAGCTGCCACCGCCACCGCCTTTTAATGCCCAGAATAAATCAGGTTTTTTGCATGCATTTACAATTTCTACAGAACCATCTGCTGTTACAATCTCCGCTTCAAGCAGTGCAGCTGCTGCCAGGCCATAGTTTTTTGAAAAGCTCCCAAATCCCCCACTTTGAATCAGTCCTGCAACACCAACCGTTGCACAACCACCTCCCTGAACATACCTGCCGCTCTTGGTGGTTACTTCGTTGTATGTCTGGAGCCACATCGCTCCTGCTTCTATGGTTACTGCCGGCTGAGGTGATTGTGTTGCTTCGCAATCATGAGCTACAAAACTTTCATGAACAATAATTTTATTCATTGCTCTTGTCCATATTAATAATGAATCGGCAGAATTTGAAGTGCCCTGGTAGCTGTGTCCGCCACCTTTTACAACCAATCTTAAATTGTTGGTCCGGGCAAAATTAACAGCAGCTACAACATCTGCAGTATTTTTTGCTGCCACTGCATATACACTGGGTTCAGTTTGCCAGGCATCTAACCAGCCTGATGTCTGTGTCAAAGCCGGATGATCGCCAATGTAATAGGGATTTTTTAAATTTCTGAAAAGTTCTTCGCAGGCAATATTACCTGTAGTGGTTTTGCAGGCAGCAAATGGGGATTCAACCTTTATAAGGTTACCATTTACAGCTTTATTTAATTGTTCCCATTTTTCATGTGAAGGCCAGAGAGCATCTTTCGGTCTGACTCTTTTATACTTGTTGGATTCCTTTAAAAGATTTTCAGAGAATGCAAACAAGGAAGAACTGCTCATTGAAATTCCGGGTAATAAAATGGCTCCTTTTAAAAATCTTCTTCTGTTTATTGGCATAATAATATTTATTTTTTCAATAGATGCAAATATATATTGGTTACAAAGTTTGTAGGATGTGTTTTACAACGACCGCTAACGCAATGTTTGGCGTTTCCCCCATAGTTGGTCTTGTAAAAAAAAATTTCTTAATCATCATTATATTAAGATTGAAGTATTGCCGAAAGTTATTTGCATGAAGATATGGGCATGTAATTTACTACAGCCTGTTTTAAAACAATGGGGAAAAAGATTGTTGTTCATTAATATTTTTAAGGAGTGTTTCCAAATGATTATAATGCGCTTTAAATAAATAATTCCCCATACTTATTCTTCGCACTCCACATTCGGCTAAGGTTTCAATAAAAGAAAGATCGGGCATACATAGCACATTTACAGGCAATGCGGTGGCGGAAGTAATTTTTTTTATTGCATCCTTGTCCGTAATAAATGGAACGAAAATTCCATCTGCACCTGCATCCTGGTAAGGTTTAATTCTTTCTAATGTTTTTTCAAGAGGAGATGGCAGGTTTAATAAAAAACTATCTGTTCTTGCATTTATAAACAGTTGCATATTATTTTCTGTCAAATGGTTTTTGATACTGCTGAGCTTTTTTGTAAATATTTCTTCTCCTTGAGAATCTTCAATATTAATTCCAACTACCCCAATATCATAAAGCTTTTGAATGTTGCTGATTACTTCGCTGATATTATTACTGTACCCGGATTCTATATCTACAGACAATGGAATGTT
>JACDBU010000142.1 GCA_013694745.1 Chitinophagaceae bacterium | reverse complement strand
TTCTTCATATGCTTTCTGTGCCTCTTTTAAAGCCTGTTGCATATAGTGCTCATCAGTTTCCGCCATAATTTGTTTTTATTACCTTGGTAACAAAATTAATGGTAATGCCTGATTTAAATTTACAGCTAGGCCTCCTTCGGCAATATTATGAAAGTGGCGCTACCAGGTCATTTGCATTCCGGAAAAAACAATTGATCGCCATAAAAAATGGGATCATAAAATTTGAAAAAGAAATTGATGAGGCATTGTTCGCAGATCTCAAAAAAAACCGTGAAGAAACGTATGCTACCGAAACCGGGCTGGTATTGGCGGAGATCAATGTTACTGTACGAAATCTTTACAGGTGGATGAGACCTACATCTGCAGGAACGAACCTGGTAAACCTGCCTTCTTCAAGCAAGGTTTATCGTGATCCCCTTGGAGTAGTGCTGATCATTTCGCCATGGAATTATCCCCTTCAGCTCTTATTGATACCATTAGTTGGTGCTATTGCTGGTGGAAATTGTGCTGTGCTTAAACCCTCTGAGTTTGCACCGGCAACGGAAAAAATAATGCAAAAAATAATTACCCATATTTTTCCCCCTGAATACGTTCTATACATCACCGGCAATGGTGCTGAAGTTGTGCCGGCGATGATGAAAAATTTCAGGTTCGATCATGTTTTTTATACAGGCAGTATCCCGGTTGGTAAAATCATTTACCAGATGGCAGCTGAAAAACTAGCACCGGTCACACTTGAACTCGGGGGTAAAAGTCCGGCCATTGTACTCGCTGATGCAAATATTAAAATAGCTGCCAAACGCATTGCCTTTGGTAAATTTATAAATGCAGGGCAAACCTGTATTGCACCTGATTATGTTCTTGTTCATGAAAAAGTGAAAGATGAATTTATTGATAAGCTGAAAGATTCAATCTCCCGGTTTTATGGCACTGATGCCTCCATAAATTATGACTATGGAAAGATCATAAACCAAAAAAGATTTGATACGCTTGTTAATTACATTGGCGAGGGGGAGGTAGTTACAGGAGGGGAATATAACAGGGAAAATTTATTTATAGCGCCTACTGTATTGAAAAATATTGCCCCTGGTGCAACCGTTATGCAGCAGGAAATTTTCGGCCCCATTCTGCCGGTAATAGCTTTTCACGATATGGAAGAGGCAATGGAGATTGTGCAACGAAATGCAACACCCCTGGCTTTTTATTTGTTTACAACAAATACGCAGGAAGAAAAAGTGTGGATAGATAAAATCCCTTTTGGCGGCGGTTGTATAAATAATGCCGACTGGCATTTTACCAATCATAATTTACCTTTTGGAGGGGTTGGTAACAGCGGCATAGGTATGTATCATGGCAAATATTCTTTTGATACTTTTACCCGGTTGAAAGCCGTAATGAAAACACCTAATTGGTTCGATCCTGCAATAAAATATCCTCCATTAAAAGGCAAGCTAAAATTATTTAAATGGTTTATTAAATAACTTTATCTTTTTTGTGATGCCAAAATAATCCCTGGTAGAAGGGATTTACAACTAACCTTATCAATGTAAAACACGATGAGCATTTTAAAAAAATTAATAAAAAGCACATACGGGTTAAGAATGGCCTTCTCTAAAAACACGGGCATGGGTATCTCCATAGATTCTAATATAAAAGGAACAAAAGCCCCGGTTGAATTTTATGAACTAACAGCAAAAGCAAATAATGGAGAGATGATCAGTTTCGAAAAATTTCGAAATAAGAAAGTTCTGCTGGTAAATCTGGCCAGCCAGTGTGGCTATACCCCACAATATACTGAGCTTGAAAAACTGAACCAACTTTACAAAGATAAAATAACCATTCTTGGTTTTCCATCTGATGATTTTGGCGGACAGGAACCAGGAAATGATGATGAGATAGCAGCATTTTGCAGAACCAATTTCGGCGTCACTTTTCAATTATTTCATAAGGATCATGTAAAAGGAAATACGCGGCAACCCGTTTATCAATGGCTTAGTGAAATTGAAAAAAATGGCTGGAACCAGAGAGAGCCTACATGGAATTTTTGTAAATACCTCGTTGATGAAAAGGGAGATCTTGATAAAACATTTTCATCTTCTGTTTCACCTTTGAATAAAGATTTGATAAAAGATCTTATAACTTAATTGCGAATTTTTAAAAAATGTAGCATAAAGGGCTGAGGGAACGCAAAGTTTCGCAAAGGCAGCTTGTCCTTTTAAGCACTCATTAATATTCCTGCCCTGTGGATATTTAGGCTGACTACGATACAAAAAAAAGTTTGGAAACAACTAACCAAAAAATGAATATACATTCTGATAAATTACATCAGACCACACAGTGCTCGTGATAATTTATCAGTTCAATTGCGGATCTTTCAAAATCATAACCTGCATACTGTAAAACAATTTCGTCAAGCACGGCCATTATTTCCTCTATTTCTTTTAGCGTTACCAGTTTGCTGCGGTATTCTTTTATGTTGGGCATTCCCTTGAGGTAATTTGTATAATGCCTGCGCATTTCGTTAATGCCAACAACAGGTCCCTTCCATTCGTATGATTTTATCAAATGCTTTTTGCATACTTCAATCCTTTCTTCAATGGTTGGAGGCGCTAACAATTCGCCGGTAGCTACGTAATGTTTTATTTCATTGAATATCCAGGGATAGCCAATGGCAGCGCGGCCGATCATTATACCATCAACTCCATATTTATTTTTATATTCCAGGGCTTTTTGCGGTGAATCAATATCCCCGTTGCCAAATATGGGTATCGTTATTCTCGGGTTCTCTTTTACTTTTGCAATCAATGTCCAGTCGGCTTCTCCTTTATACATCTGTGTTCTTGTACGCCCATGGATAGCAAGCGCTTTAATGCCAATATCCTGCAGTTTCTCGGCCACTTCTTCAATATTTTTTGTATTGTCATCCCAACCTAATCTTGTTTTAACGGTAACTGGTAGGGTTGTTCCTTTAATAACGGCATCGGTTAAACGAATCATTAACGGGATGTCTTTCAAAACTCCTGCCCCTGCTCCTTTGCAGGCAACTTTTTTAACCGGGCATCCAAAATTTATATCAAGCAAATCAGGATTGGTTGCATCAACAATTTTAGCTGCAAGGGCCAGGCTATCCTCATCACCCCCGAATATTTGTATGCCTACCGGCTTTTCATAATCAAATATGTCAAGCTTTTTGCGGCTCTTTATGGCATCACGTATCAAGCCTTCACTGCTTATAAACTCAGTGTACATAAGGTCTGCACCATTATCTTTGCAAACCGCACGGAATGGCGGATCACTTACATCCTCCATGGGGGCAAGCATTAAAGGAAAATCCGGCAGTGATATATTACCAATCTTTATCATTATTCTTTTAAAGTAATTATTTTTTTCCCTTTAGGAATAGGGGCAAAATTGGCTGTAAATTTACGCACTTATAAATTAATGAGATGATGCAGGATAGAAATTCAAAGAATGTTGGATACCCTTCGCAGTTCGCGATCTTTTTGGGTCTTACTGGTGGAGGACTTATTATATCTGTAATTTTATCTGCGGTCATAGTTCTTATGATGGCTGGAAAAATTCCTGCAAGTGAAGATGCTCTTTTACAGCCTCAATATTATAACCTGGTAATGGTGCTACAGGTAGTGACAACTTTTTTTATTTTTTTTATTCCCACCTATTTTTATTCGTTGATCTGTTATCGAAAGCCTTTTATATTTCTTGGATATAATTTTCATTTCAATTACCGGCAGGTATTTATAATAATTGCTATTTTATTTCTCACGTTCCCGTTATCCGGGGCATTGGGAGAGCTGAATAAAATTTTGCCGATTCCGGAACATTGGGCAACCAGGTTCAAAGCCTGGGAAACATCAAGAGCCGCCCAGGAAGCAGCCCTTATTCAGATCAATTCATTTTCAAAATATATAATATCGATGGTTGTGATTGCGTTTTTGCCCGCTCTGTTTGAGGAAACATTTTTCAGGGCCGGGTTGCAAAATCTTTTTACCCGTTGGTTCAAAGGTCCATGGATCGCAATAATTGTAACGAGTATCATCTTTAGCCTCATCCATATTTCATATTATGGGTTTCTTGTACGTTTTGCTTTAGGCTTTATTTTAGGGCTGGTATATTATTATAGCGGAAGTATATGGCTCAACATTTTGTTTCATTTCTTATTTAATGGATTACAGGTAACGGCATTGTATGCTTTTAGCATAAGCAAAATTCCAGGCAAAAAAGATATTGAGACCAACTTTCCAATGTGGATGGGCGCTTTAGCATTGATACTCATCATTTACCTTTTTATGTATTTTATCAAAGTCTCGAAAGCCGAAAAGCTTAAACATACTGAAGAAGATAATATTGAGACAGATGATTTTACTAACTGGAACACCTCTTAATCATAAATAATTTTAATGCCTTTTGATGTAAAGACCTTTCGAACACGCACGCTTACAGCAGTAATTTTTGCAATTGTAATGCTGGTGGGTTTATTGTGGAATGGCTGGAGCTTTGCCCTGTTATTTATCATTATTCATTTTGGATGCTGGTATGAATTTGTGAAATTGATGAAGAAAATATTTCCGCAGAAATATTTTTATTTTATTCCCCTGGGATTGGTATACATCACCCTGCCGGTTTTAATGATGATGGATCTTCGCTTTACACCGGTTACCCGATTCCAGGAGCTTAACGCTTTGATAATTCCATGTGCCATTGTTTTTTCCATTTGGATAAATGATACAATGGCCTACATCGCAGGTTCATTTATTGGTAAAACGCCCTTTTCAAAAATATCTCCAAAAAAAACCTGGGAAGGAACCATCGGCGGTGCCTTGCTTTGCGTTTTTGTTATGACCATTATTGCCGTTTCAACAAAAACACTATCAATAAAAGATGCCATTGCAATCGCTGCAATTTGTGCGCTGTTTGGTACCGCAGGCGACTTGCTTGAAAGCAAACTCAAGCGCCAGGCTGGTGTTAAAGACAGCGGGAATTTTATGCCGGGCCATGGTGGCTTTTTAGACAGGTTTGATTCATTTTTAATTGCAGTTCCCTTTGTATGGATATATGTTTTTTTCTTTATGCGATAAATAATGATCGCTTCTGTGCCTGCACTCATATATATTTGTTGTACAATATATTTTAATGAAAATACATAAAGAGGGATACAGATCAATTGCTCTTTGTGCATTGGTTTTTGGGGTTATCAATATTATTTTTTTTAATTTTTTCAGTGCTTCTATGCCGGTTACTGCGTGGATCGTTTTTTCTGTAACCCTCATACTCCTGCTTTTTATAATTTCTTTCTTCAGGTCACCTAAAAGAAATCATACAGTTGCACATCACCAGGTTATTTGCCCGGCAGATGGTAAAGTAGTGGTTATAGAAGAAATGCTGGAGACAGAATATTTTAATGACAAGCGGCTGCAGGTTTCAATATTTATGAGCCCCGCTAATGTTCATATAAATCGCGTGCCAATGAGTGGTGAAGTGCTTTACAGCCAGTATCACAAAGGACGTTACCTGGTAGCATGGAATCCAAAATCATCTGCAGAAAATGAAAGGCATTCGGTAGTGATCAAAAGTGATAACACGGTCATACTCGTCAAACAAATTGCGGGCGCACTGGCTAAGCGCATAGTAAATTATTTAAAAGTTGGTGAGCAGGTATTGCAGGGAAAAGAAATGGGCTTTATAAAATTTGGCAGCAGGGTTGATGTTATCCTGCCACCAGGTACTGAATTAAATGTTAATTTAAACCAGCTGGTTAAGGGCGGAGTAACGGTATTAGCTACTATTGATGAAGAAATCGTGGAGGAAGTTTAATATTTCCAGGGTTTCAGCTTATCTTTATCTGCATTATAAAAACTAATTAATAACAATTATTATGAAAAGAATATTAATTTTAGCTACTGCGGCATTACTTGTTAGCGGGGCAACTTACGCGCATGATGGTGGTAAGAAAAAAGCAAAAAATAAAACCTGTAAAAAAGTTAGTGGATGTTGCAAGGATAAAGACAAAGAAAAAACAGCGAAAATGTAACTTGTGATAAAAGATTTTGATCCCCCATTACCGGGGGATTTTTTTAAAAAATATTTTCCAGCTCTTTTAATTTGTGAACGGTATAAGTAGGTACAATATCAGTAGCAGCATTAATGTGATTTACAAATACGGTGTCCATCCCCGCATCCATTGCGCCCTGTATATCCGTTTCCAGGTTATCTCCAATCATTATACTTTCAGAAATATTCGCTCCCGATATAGTAATTGCATATTCAAATATCTCTCTTGAAGGTTTAACCGACCCGGATCCTTCCGAGGTGATCACCCGGGTAAAATATTTAGAGAGATTTGAATTGTTTAATTTACTCCACTGGGTTTTTTCAAACCCGTTTGTAATAAGATGCAACTGGTAATTTTTTTTTAAAAGGTACTCGAGAATTTCAATGGTATGATCAAACAACAATTTTTTTGTTGGAAGAATTTCTAAAAAATGAATGGCCATATTTTTTGCTAATCCCTCATCACCAATTTTAAAATCCAGCAGGGAACGCCACATCCGTTTCCATTTCAAATCTTCAGCAGATATAAAGCCTTTGTGAAACCTGTCCCATAAAACCGCGTTATGTTGCAGGTAAGTAGAATAAAATTCATCAAATGGAGCGGAAATTTTTTCTTTAAGAACAAATTTGTCATATACTTCAGTAAGCGCTACTCTTGCATTGGCATCAAAATCCCACAGTGTATGATCAAGATCAAAAAACAGGTGTTGGTATTTCCTGTCCGCTGCCGCAGGTGAATTAATTTTATTTTTCATTTATAAGGTTGCAATTTACATTACAAATCTTTTAAAGATGGACAAGCAAAATTCAAACAAATTAAATATAATTATTACCGGTGCCAGCCGTGGAATAGGCAGGGCCATAGCCGAAAAATTTGCCGCGCAGGGATACAACCTTTTTTTGTGTGCGCACAATGAAGAAAAACTTGCCGCTTGTGCAGATGAATTAAAATTAGTTTATAATATTCCTGTTAAGGCTTATGCTGCGGATCTTAGCGATAAGGAACAAACAAAAAGATTTGGTGCCTGGGTTTTAGAAAACTGTGATCAAATAGGTATCCTGGTAAACAATGCCGGTAATTTTTTGCCGGGGAGTGTAAATAATGAGGATGACCTTGTTTTGGAAAAAATGATCGCTATAAACCTGTACAGTGCTTATCATCTCACCAGGTTATTATTACCCGTAATGATGAAACAAAAACACGGGCATATCTTTAACATGTGCTCTATTGCATCACTTAATGCATATCCCAATGGTGGCTCGTACAGCATTAGCAAATTTGCACTCATGGGATTCAATAAAAATTTAAGGGAAGAGATGAGATCTTTTAATATTAAAGTTACCGGGGTTTACCCTGGTGCCGTATTTACTGATTCATGGGCAGGGAGTGGGGTAGATAAAAAGCGGATTATGGAGTCGGCGGATATTGCAGATATGATCTATGCTGCTTCCCGACTCTCAGCTGCCGCTTGTGTGGAAGATATCGTATTACGGCCACAGCTGGGCGACCTGTAATTTTTATACTATTTTAACAGCAAGTTATTCTTCCGGATTTTCATTCCTTTTTTATAAGGGTTATTTTTGTGGCGGAAACAAGATCTGAATAAATGGTCAAAATTTTACCATCACGGTTTATTAAAAAATATTTTTTAGCAGCTATCTTCCTGCTATTGCTGCAGTATACATTTGCCCAGACGAAATTTTCCGCCGTTTGCCCCGAGAAAAAAATAGGCAAAAATGAATATGTCGAAATACAATATACCCTGGAAAATGCGGTAAATATCGAACAGATAAATCCTCCGGAATTCAAAAATTTTACCATTGTAAGCGGCCCCAATCAGCAAAGCGGTATGAGTAATTACAATGGAAACATAAAACAATATGTATCCATCGGGTTTGTATTGAAACCTTTAACAACAGGCACTTTTACTTTATCCCCCGGCTCGGCAAAGGCAGATGGAAAAGTATATTATTCAAATGCGATAAGTATTGAGGTAAATAATTCTGCTTCGCAAAGCAGCCACTCCGGTGGCACATCCGTAACGTCACCTTTTGCAAATTTAAATTTTGATTTCCCTCCTGATCCGCCTGTTCACGAATACGATGATTATATTTTAAAAAAAGGTGAGAATGTAGAAGATAAGATCAAAAAAAATCTTTTTATAAAGGCAGATGTTAGTAAAGCAAGGTGCTATGTTGGTGAGCCGATAATTGCGACCTATAAATTATACACTCGCCTAAAATCTGAATCCAACCTTATCAAAAGCCCTTCCCTGAATGGATTTTCGGTGAGCGAACTGGGCGCCCCCGGCGATAATACACTCACTACAGAAAAATTTAAGGGAAGAGATTACAGTGTTTATATTCTACGAAAAGTGCAGCTTTATCCTTTACAGCCAGGCACGATAGAACTCGATCCTGCACAGGTTCAAAATAAAGTAACCTTCATCAGGGCAGAATATGCGGGGGCACATAACGGGGATGTTTTTTATAATATGCTACGCGATTTTTCGGATGCCTCAGCCCCTGCAGAAGGATTGCAAGAAAAAGATGTTACGGTGCAGAGTCCGCCGGTAAACATAACCGTGATGCCTTTACCGGAAACAGGTAAGCCTGCTATTTTTAAAGGTGCTGTTGGAAATTTTGTAATTGATGCCGTTCTCGAAAAAAACATTATTACTACTGATGATGCCGGTAATTTAAAGATAAGTATCTCAGGAACCGGGAATATACAAATGGTAAACGCGCCTTCCATTACATGGGCCGAAGGATTGGAAGGTTTTGAATCAAAGTCTGCTGAAAATATTGATAAGACTTCCGTGCCGATGAAAGGTATAAAAATATTTACTTTCCCTTTCACTGCAAAACAGGCAGGCAATTATGTAATTCCCCCGGTAAGTTTTTGTTTTTTTGATATCAGTTCAAAATTATATAAAACGATAACTACCAAAGCAATTTCCATTACTGTAGAAAAAGGTAGTGGGAATGTTGCAGTGTTGGGGGATAACGCCGCAAACAATAAGCCTTCAAGTGCATACCAGGTAAATACAGTGTACCCGTACAGGTGGTATATAGCCGCTGGGGCGGCGGGTTTGCTTGTTTTATTGATCTTTGTGGTACAAAATGATCGTAAAAGCAGATTGGTTAATTCAAAAACAATTAAAGTTGAAAATCCTGAAAAAAATGCAATTGCAATGGACCAGGTAATTCCTTCAAATCCATTGATAGAAGCGGAGAGAATTTTATTTGAAAATGACAGCAGTAATTTTTACCCTTCGCTTTACAATGCCCTGCGTAACTATTTGTCAGTTAAACTGGATGTTTCGCCGGAAGAATTGAATAAGAAAAAAATTTCTGAACAGCTTGATAAATGTAATGTTGGTGTTGGAACGGCACTTATTCTTAATTCATTGCTAAACGAAATAGAACTGAATTTGTATGCCCCCCCGTCATCTGCTACCCACATGCAGGCGGTATATGAAAAAGCCAGTGAAGTTGTTTCGTTGCTTGATAAGCAATGTTAATCGCCGGTGAATTTGTACCCGATCCCTCTTACAGAATGAAAATATTTTGGATTACGGCTATCTTCTTCAAAATATTTTCGAAAGCTCAGGATAAAATTATCGATCGTTCTTGTGGTTGGATATACATTATAGCCCCACACTGTTTGTAATATCTTTTCCCGGGGCACCACTTCATTTTTGTTTTCTATCAGCAATTTTAAAAGCATAACTTCCTTTTTAGTAAGCATTATCTTTTCTCCATCTTTGGTGGTGCATTCCAATGCACGGAAATTAATGTGATTGTTGCCAAAATGATAATCATCCGTAACCGATTCCCTGTCGGTTATTCTTTTACTTTTATGTATAAGTTTATCTACCCTCAATAAAAGCTCTTCCAGGTTAAAAGGCTTCGTTAAGTAGTCATCAGCTCCTTTTTTTAATCCCAGTACCCGGTCCGCACTGCTGTTTTTAGCGCTGAGTATAAGGATTGGCACTTCATTACTTTGAAGCCTGATACTTTCGCAAACGCTTATCCCATCCAGCTCCGGCAGCATTACATCAAGAATTATAAGATCAAAATATTCATTTTGCACTGTCTTCAATGCCTCTGCCCCGTCGAAAGCGCCTGTAACATCAAAACCTTCCATCACCAGGTTTAATTTTAAAGCTTCATGGAGATTTTCCTCATCTTCAACAAGCAATATGGAATATTTTTTTTTGTTCATTAAACTTCTGTTTTTTCATCCGTAGCTTTAATACTGATTTCAAAAATACTTCCCCGTGGCATATTGTTTGTCACGGTGATGTCTCCCTTGTGCTGTTGGATTATTTTTTTTGTAAGATATAACCCGAGGCCGGTGCCCTTGGCCCCTTTGGTATGTTCATTGCCCACACGATAATATTTATTGAATATTTTTTTCTTTTCCTGCTCTGGGATCCCTCTGCCTTCATCGGCTATGGTAATTTTTATTTTATGATTTTTACTTAACGTTACTAAAATAGCAGATTCCTTATCCGAATATTTTATAGCATTATCCAGCAGGTTATTCAATGCCATATGTAATAATAACTTATCACCATTAATAAAAAGGTTGTTTTGCAAATGTGTTTTAATATTCCTGTTGGGGAAACGATTTATAAAATCCTGTACACATAAATTTACCATTTTCGATGCATTTATATTTTCATTCGTAATAACATAACCTGCGGCATCTATCTGGCTGGTAAGTAAAATATTATTACACAGATCATTCAGGCGGTTGGCCTCCTGCAAAGAATTGGTAATAAGGCGTTGTTCCTGCACCTCTTCCAGTTTATATTTTTGAAGTGTTTCAAGATTTATTTTTGTAACTGCGATCGGTGTTTTCAGTTCGTGTGTTATCGCCATCATAAAATTCTGGTGCTGCTGCGATTGCAAAAATTGGTTACGGGCAGCACGAAATACAAAAACAGCACCAGCAAGTATCAATAATAAAAAGGTGCCCCCTTCCCCAATGTATTGCGCGGTCTTTCTTTTTTTTTCCTTGAGGATATTGTTTTTATTTTTTTCAAAATCCTTTTGTACCGGGTTCAGGGCGTTGAGCTTAAAATTAGTCATTACTTCGTTTTGCTGATTCAGGGCAATAAACCACCAGATCAGTGCTGCAACTATGTAAGTGAGCAAAAACCAGTAAATGATGAACAATGTATTAAGCCGTTTTACTCTTAACACGGGAGAATAATAAGGTTATGGTTTATAAAGATAAAGCGTTTTCATTTTTACATAAGAATGTAACAATAGCCGGGTAAACAGCATTACATTTTTACTTTTTCAACAAGAATGCCCACGTTAAGAATGGAGGTTAGTGGATTCTCTCGCATTATTTGTGAGATCGCAAATGTATACTTCCCTGTTTTTTTAAAAGCTACGGGGCCGTTTGTTATGGGTTTCCTGATGTCGAAAATATCATCCATTCCATTACCTTCCCACCCAGTGGCATCGGAGCCTAAGGCAATATTGAGATTTTGAAAATGGATTGAATCACCCGCCACATCAGAACTTATATTAAGCCATATATTATTGTATTTATAACTGTCTGTATGCCGTAATACAAGAAAAATATTATACAAAGAAGTGGTGTCAGTTATTGCGAACGTAAAGGAAGGTTTGTAAGTGTTATACCATGTTTGGTTAGGGATCGCAACCGTTTTTTCAAACAGGTCAATCGGCGAGCAGGCTGCCATACAACAGCACGTAAATAATATAAAGACAAAGTTTTTCAAAATAATACGTTAAGACGTTTATCCGTTTATCCGTTTATCCGTGTATCCGTTGTTCGGGAGGCAAGTACTTTCAACATTTAAACTTCATAACCATTTAACATCGTAACAATTTAAAAAAATGCACAACAAAAGTACAGGTAACCATGCATTTCTAAAGAACGTTGAGTATCTGCTCTTTTGCTTTTTCTAATTCATCTTTCATAAGCACTACACATTTCTGTATCGCCGCATCATAGGCTTTAGCGCCTGTTGTATTTATTTCACGGCCAATTTCCTGCAAAACAAAAGACAATTTTTTTCCTTTTGCTTCATCGGGTTCCTGCAAAATAGTTGTAAAATATTCGCAATGGTTGGCAAGCCTTACTTGTTCTTCTGTAATATCGATCTTTTCAATATAATAAATGAGCTCCTGTTCCAGGCGGTTAGGATCGTAATTTTCCTTACCCACATTTTCTTCAAGCATGCCAACAATTTCTTTTTTCATTTTTTCTTTACGCCCGGGCTCCAGCTTTAAAATTTCTTCTTCCTGTGCATGAATATTTTTAATACGCAGGATAAGTTCAGTTTCAATTGATCTGCCTTCTTCTGCCCGGTAATTATTTAGTTCTGTAAGCGCCGCCTTTACTACTTTTTGTAATTCTTTCCAGTCTGTTTCATTAAGCACCTCATTTGAAGGACTTACAATTTCCGGCATTCGCAACAGGGAGCTTAATACAGAATTGGTATCAATTTTTAATTCAGCAGCGAGTACATCAATTTGTTTATAGTAACTTTTTAGCAGGTCGGTATTAATTGCAACCGGTTTGCTGCTGCCGTTTTGTTTAATAGTAATAAAGCAATCAACCGTACCGCGCAGCAGGCTTTCCTGCAGAAGGCTTCGCACATCAAATTCATAGCTTTTTAATAAAGGCGGAATTTTTAAATTCATTTCAAGCTGTTTGCCGTTCAGCGATTTTATCTCAACCAAAAAAGTTTTTTCGTTCACCGTTTGCTCTGCTCTGCCAAATCCGGTCATTGATTTTAACATGTAACTATTTTTTATTAATGTTCAGCAAGTTATACATTTCCCCCTGAGATAGCATTTTCATTTCGCCAGGCTGTAAGCCATCAATATTTATTTTTTCGATCCTGTACCTTATAAGCCGTAAAGTTGGAAACCCAACGCTTGCAGTCATCTTTCTAACCTGCCTGTTCTTACCTTCCGTAAGCATTATTTTTATCCAGCTCTCAGGAATATTTTTTCTAAAACGTATGGGAGGATTCCGTTCTGCAACAACAGGAGGTTGTTCAAAAATTTGTGCCTTGCATTTTCTTGTACAGTATATCTTTCCGTCAATATTTATATCAATCCCTTTTTCAAGTTGGTTAACTGCATCTTTTGTAACCGCGCCTTCAACCTGTACCCAGTATTCTCTTTCGTGCGCCAGCACAGGGTTTAAGAGATGCTGGTTGAGTGATTTATCATTTGAAAGAATCAGTAATCCTTCGCTGTCAAAATCCAGTCTTCCCAATGAATATACATGCTGGGGCACATCAAAAAAATCCTTTAATGTCTTCTTTCTTTCATGAGAAGTGAATTGAGATAAAACATTAAATGGCTTGTACGTGATATAATAGTTGTTCAAAATGTTTATTATTTATCAAAAAAATGTTGATGAAAAATAATAAAGCCCGACTTTTTATCGCCGGGCCTTGTTATATGGATGGGTTAGTAAGTACCAGGAAAAAAATTCCCTACACAATATTAAAAATAATTTTTTCTAACAAGAAAAATTTTGGCAATTATTTTATCAACATTTTATTTTTTGTTGTGGATAAGCATAACCGAAAATTGCAATGATTTTCAAATAATCAGAAAGATTTTTCGTGTTTAAGATCATTGTTCATTTTTTTTGAATGATAAAATGGGATGTATAATCAGCATATTAATTTCTATTCATTCTAATTAACGAAGCTAACTTTGCCTTTAAAATTAAAACGCATATATGAAATTTCCTTCACCAGTGCCGGTTAAATGGATCGCATCCTTCATCAATGCAGAAACTGAGGGCCTTGAAAATGCTGAAGCTACAGGGATAAATGAAATTCATAATGTGCAGACGGGTGATATTGTTTTCGTGGATCATCCAAAATATTATGCAAAATGTTTGAACAGCCCCGCATCGTTTATTATCATAAATAAAAAAACAGCGGTCCCGGATGGTAAAACTTTATTGATAACAGACGATCCTTTTGAAGCCTATATAAAAATTGTAAAACACTTTTCTCCTTTTATCCCGGCAACAAAGAAAATAAGTGATA